>JAIHTM010000366.1 GCA_022713905.1 Collinsella sp. | reverse complement strand
GTAGCCTGTTGCCCAAAAGAGCTTGATTTAGCAGGAAAAGTCGACGCTGTCGATGATGTCCTTGAGGGCCTTGGCGGAGGCGGTGAGCTCATGCTGCTCGTCATCGTTCAGCGGCACGGGGACGCGGCAGACAACGCCGTCGCGGCCAACGACGGTCGGCATGGAGATGGCAAGATCGGACAGGCCATACTCGCCCACCATGAGTGAGGAGACGGGCAGAACGGTCTGCTCATCGCGCATGACGGCAGTGCAGATGCGCTTGACGGCCATGGCGACGCCGTAGTAGGTAGCGTGCTTCTTCTCGATGATGGTGTAGGCGGAGTTCTTGACGTCCTCAGCGATGCGCTTCTCGGCGGCCTCGTGCTCCAGGTGGCCGTGAAGCTCGCAGAAGGTGTTCAGCGGTACGCCGGCAACCTGAGCGCTGGACCAAGCGACAAACTCGGAATCGCCGTGCTCACCCATGACATAGGCCTGGACATCGCGCGGGTCAACCTCAACGTGGGCACCAAGCATCTGCTGCAGACGGCCAGTGTCGAGCACGGTGCCGGAGCCGATGACATGGCCCTCGGGCAGGCCGGACATCTTGATGGCGGCATAGGTCAGAACATCGACCGGGTTGGAGACGATGAGCAGAATGCCGTCAAAGCCAGACTTCTTAATCTCGGGGATAATGGACTTAAAGATATTGACGTTCTTGTTGACCAGGTCCAGGCGGGTCTCACCGGGCTTCTGGGCAGCGCCAGCGGTGACGACGATCATGGCGGCGTCGGCGACATCGGAATAATCGCCGGCATAGATCTTCATCGGCTCGGCAAACGTCATGCCGTGCGCGATATCCAGGGCCTCACCCTCGGCGCGGTTCTTGTCCACGTCGATGAGGACCATCTCGGAGAACAGACCACTCTGCATCAGCGCGAACGCCGAAGACGAACCGACGAAACCGCAGCCGACAATAGCGACCTTCTTCTCGTTAACCATTAGAAACTCCCATCTCACTCCACAAACAAGCCGCCCGGGAACGACCCGAGCGGCTTGCCGTAATCCCAATACATCCAATCGGGACTTTGATTATGCTCCTATTCGCAGCCAAAAATCGACCGTTTACCGAAATTGTTTGCAGGATTCGTAAAATAACTGCACGAAATCGGTTTCGAGCTATTGACGAGGCGAAATAGCTTTCTAATACAGGCCCGCCTCGCGAATGGCCTCGACAGCCAAAGCAATCTGATCGGGTGGCAGAACCAGCGCCATGCGCACGTGCCCCTCGCCCGAAGGACCAAAGCTCGCGCCCGGCGTCACCACAACGCCGGCCTTCTCCATGAGCTCCTCGCAAAACGCCATAGAATCGGTGCGACCACCGGGAAGCTTGGCCCACACAAACATAGAGCCATGCGCGTTGGGACGCTCCCAGCCCAGGCCCTCAAGACCGTCGCACAGGGCGTCGCGGCGCTCCTGGTACTTCAGACGCTGCGCCTCGACTTCATCGCGCGGACCTTTCAGGCAGGCGATGGCGGCCTTCTGGATCGGGAAGAACATGCCAAAGTCAATCTGGCTGCGCAGCTTGGCAAAGGCAGAGACCACGTCCTCTCGGCCGACCAAAAAGCCGATACGGGCACCGGTGAC
>JAIHTM010000365.1 GCA_022713905.1 Collinsella sp. | reverse complement strand
ATTGTTATGTATTGTATTGTTAGGGTTTAGCCAATCGCAAACCGATGGTTTACCGCTGGTTTCTTTCATGAACATCCGCTTTACCGCCTTTGACCTGCTATTTCTTCGGCTCTGACTTGTTCTTGCGCGGTCTCCCGCCTTTGGCTTCGTTCGCCCTTTGCATGCCGAAATACAGAGCGTTTTTCTGCATTCGACCGCTTTCGATGCGCCCTTTTCCGTCTCGCGTCAGCAAGCCGATCTCAAGCAGGCAGTCGATGAACTCCTTGCAATCGTCGACGCTCGAAATCTCATCGAAAGCGCCAGCCTTGCGCATGCCTATCTGCTCGGCGAGAATCAACCAGTCCTCGTCCGTCTCAACGGGCAAAGAGTGCGTCGTGGTGTTCGCCAGAATCTCGCAAAGCCGCCACCACGCCCCATAGCCTTCGTTCCCGTAGCGGAACAGCAGTCTTTGGCACTTCTGGTCTTGAGCCGCGTTCGCGTCGTGCTGGAACCACGCCATCGGCTCTTGCGCCTTGTCGTGAACCTCCTTGGCAACCATCATTCGTCCTCACCTCCTTCGTCCATCACAAGCCCCTTGCTCACGCCGCGCAGGTGCCAGCCTTCCCACAGGCAGTGACCGCACTCGCGGCAGTTCGTCCAAATGAGCACGCCGCGAAACATGCATCTGCTTTTCGGCTTGTTGCCCGTGGCGTTGAAAAAGCCGCTCTCGTACTCACACGCGCCCGGCTCAGGCATGGGCGGCTCTTCGAACAAGCTCAGCTGGTCACAACTGTTCGACATACTTCTGGCTCGCGGTTCGGATGATTCCCATCAGATGGTCTTCGGGGTCTCCCGCCTTCAAGCGGCCATCGACCAGAACGGAAGCGTATGCGAGCGTGGAGCAGATGATTTCGCCCACGAAAGCGGCGTCGAAGTCGATGCGCTCGCCGGTGACGCTGTTGCCGATATGGCATTCCTCGATGCTATGGGCGACGTCGGAAACCTCGCGAAGCTGCTTGACGATGCTCTTGCGCAGCATGTCATCCTTCTTTCTTCGTGTCGTAGATGGACTTGCGCGTCTCGATGTTCAAATCGGGATGCCGTTCCAAAAGCCAACGGCTCAGAAGCGGCGTGTCCGTGTTGTTGATTGCGTAGGCGTGCTCTTGTCCGTTTCCATCCATGAACGGAACGCCTGTGAGCTTGTGCGAACCCTCATAGCGCTGCTTTTCGATGAGATACTTGGTCGATACGCGCATGCCGCGCTGATGGATTGCCAGGGCCGTGAGCTCGATGCTGCGAAGCGTCTTGGGGTTTAGCTCGCACCACTTGGCGAACAGCTCGGCGCGGTCTTGAATCTTGAGCGGAAGCGGATAGACCGCCATTCGCTCTTGCCGCATCACGCTTTCGAGCGGCTGGGTGAAATCGTCGGTGCTCATCGCGCATCACGTCCGACCAGATGCAAGATGAACCACACCTCGCCGCCGAGCAGGATGAACGGAAGCCACCAGCAGCCAAAGGAATCGCAAAACCAGATAAGCCATTCCGCCGCCGCCATTGGAACGATGCCGCACAGGCACAACGCCGCGAAAATGTAGACAAACCAACGGATAACCTTCGGTTTTCCTGCTAGAATCTCATCGTCATTGCTGTGG
>JAIHTM010000047.1 GCA_022713905.1 Collinsella sp. | reverse complement strand
GCGAATATACTTCCCCCATAGGTGCAACATCCCTTCCGGACTGGTTTTCTAGACAATCTCCAATCTAACGGGGTGTTGCACTTTCATTTAGACAACGGGCCCTATAATCAGCTATTCACATCGCCGTAAACTGTATTGCACGGTCACTCAGCACACCCTGTTCGCCATTTCGATCATTTCTGATGGCGAAGTAATAGCTGTTGTCATCATTCGTGAACGCCAAAAACTCAGGTTTCTCGGCATCTTTATCAGTCTGCGCACGCAACGTGACGAAAATACGATACTCACCGTTATTAAACATGTCCAGAGGGATTGAATATTTCACTGTATGGTGGCCAGGTTCGATTGGCATGCCCTTGCACTCTGTCTGTGTATCGACGTCATAGACTTGTCCACTTCTACGAGAATCCTGCAAAATAATTCCTAGATAAGCGGGAATGTCCTCGTTAAACTCATACTCAACAGAGAATTCAAGGGGCTTCTTGCCATCGACAATCTTAGGCCCTTCACTAGTCACGTTAAGAACCGGAACGCGAGAATTCAACCCATGGGGGTATATGTATTTTTTTTGCCCCTTGGTCTTGAAAAAATCATTGTTTTGGGCGTTTTCGAGACTATACCGGTCTGCCACGTTGCGAGGATCGCCAGAGCACACGATCTCTCCATTGCTGATCAGTATGGCCTTGTTGCAATACCTTTTCATCGAATCCATACTGTGCGTGACCAGAATGACCGTTTTTGTTGGATCTTCCTTCACGCTCTTGAAAAAGGCATCGCACTTCTTCTGGAACGCAGCATCACCAACCGCCAGTACCTCATCGAGCACCAGTATGTCTCCCTGAGCCTTAATGGCTACCGAGAATGCAAGCCTTACCTGCATACCACTGGAGTAGTTCTTCAGCTTCTGATCCATGAACTCGCCAAGCTCAGCGAACTCAACGATATCGTCATACATCGCGTCGATTTCTGGACGGCTGAAACCCAGCAATGCACCGTTCAGATACACATTTTCGCGACCAGTCAACTCAGGATTGAACCCGACACCAAGTTCGATGAACGGTACCAACTTGCCACGAACATCCACAGTTCCCTGTTCAGGCACATAAATCTGGGAGATGATCTTCAACAGAGTAGATTTACCGGAACCATTACGACCGACGATGCCGAAGAAGTCGCCTCGCTGAACATCGAACGTAATATCCCGCAGTACGTGCTGCTCAGTGTATCCTTTAATGCCCTTCGCCCAATTCAAGAACGCCATCTTCAAGCCACTCGCTTGTTCAGTCGGCAATCGGAACACCTTGGCCACATGATTGACGCTAAGAACGACGGAACTCTGATCTTCCACACTCACCCCATACTCACTGCTCATCGTTTACAGCACCTCCGCGAACTTAGCATTGTACTTGCGGAATATGCGCACACCTACTACCACAATTAACAGGGTCAGCATATATGGAACAAACGGCAACCACCTACTATCGAGATACGTCCATACTGTTGGTATGTATTCCGGAGATAGCAGGTTATGCCGAATATCCATGATGACCTGCGTACTGGGATTCAGCATGAGGAACTTGGAAGCCCATGCGAAATCCGGTGCTCGCTGAGCAATCACACTGATTGGATAGATGATTGGTGTGGCATAGAACATAGCCTGCATCAGTACATCCCAGATATGCGCCACATCACGAAAGTAAACATACAACGTGCTTAATATCAGCGATATTCCTAAAGCCAGCAAATACAACTGCAACACATTGAACGGTACCAGCAGAATACGCCATGTATAGTGTGCGTGGGCAAAGAAGCCGAAGCATACGACCACAACCATGTTGATGCCCAGAGAAATCATGGATCCCATGGTGTTGGAAGCAACGATAATGTAGTTAGGGAAATGAACCTTGCGTAATAGATCTCCACGATCGACAATGCCACGCATACCAACGGTGGTGGCCTCCGTGAAAAAAGACCACAAGCAGGTACCGCACAATAAGGAGATCGGGAATGTTGGCGTGCCGTCAGAGAATTTCAGGAACCGAACAAACACCACATACATCACGGCAAATAGCATGAGCGGTTTCAGCACCGACCATGCCATGCCCAAAAACGAGCCTTGGTATCGGAGCTGGAAATCAGTTTTCACCAGCTCTTTGAACACCACCAATGAATAGCGGTATTTATCTCTCGCCCGCTGCACAAGTTTCCTCATAAACATCCAATTCTAGCAAGGGGTGTATCAACGCCAGCCTTGGCTAGCGCAAACACCCATCTTATGCTCTTGTCCAGTTTTAATAGCTGCTCCAGAAATCCGAAGCTCTGCCACCTGTTCCGCGCAATATGTCCATCCTTGTGAAGAACTCATTCTTATTAAGGCATTAGAACGCTAACATAGTACTCACTGACGGCTACCATATACACTATGACCCAAGAAGTGTTTACTCCAAAAAACATCATCGTGACCGGCGGCTGCGGCTTCATCGGTTCTAATTTCGTCCATTATGTATACAACAACCACCCTGACGTGCACATCACAGTGTTGGACGCATTGACATACGCGGGCAATCTTGACAACATCAAGCCATTGCTCGGCGACCACGTTGATTTTGTGCATGGCAACATCTGCGACGCTGAACTGCTGGACAAGCTGGTACCCGGACATGATGCCATCGTGCATTACGCCGCCGAGTCGCATAATGACAACTCAATTGCCAACCCGGAGCCGTTCTTAAAGACCAATGTGGAGGGTACGTTCCGCCTTCTAGAAGCGGCACGCAAATACGATGTGCGCTATCACCACGTCAGCACCGATGAGGTCTACGGTGACCTGGCTCTTGACGACCCTCATAAATTCACCGAGGAAACGCCTTACCATCCTTCCAGCCCGTACTCTTCCACAAAGGCCAGTTCGGATTTGCTGGTCCGCGCATGGCGCCGTACCTTCGGTGTGCGCATGACCATCTCCAACTGCTCCAACAACTACGGTCCGTACCAGCACGTGGAAAAGTTCATCCCGCGACAAATCACTAATATCTTGGAAGGTATTCGTCCTAAGCTGTATGGCGACGGTCTGAACGTCCGTGACTGGATTCACACCGATGATCACTCATCCGCCGTGTGGACCATCCTCACCAAGGGTGTCTTGGGAGAAACCTATCTTATCGGCGCCAATGGCGAGCGGAACAATATCACCGTGTTGAAGGACATTCTTGAAGTCATGGGCAAGGCCCCCGATGATTTCGACCACGTCAAAGATCGTCCCGGACATGATCGTCGCTATGCAATCGACTCCACCAAGCTTCAGACCGAGCTTGAGTGGAAGCCGCGCCATACAGATTTCCAGAGTGGTTTGGAACACACCATTAAGTGGTATACCGACAATCGTGATTGGTGGGAACCCGTCAAAGCCGCAACGGAAGCGAAGTACAAGCAGCAGGGTCAGTGAACTTGTACTTGCACCGCTTGGGAAACGTATTGAAACTGATAAGAAAGACGGAATAAATGTCATTGGAATTTGAAAAGGAACTCAAGGTCACCACGACCAATATTCCTGGTCTGCTGGTATTTGACCTACCGGTTCACGGAGACAACCGTGGCTGGTTCAAGGAAAACTGGCAGCGAGCAAAGATGACAGCTCTGGGACTTCCTGACTTCGGTCCTGTGCAGAACAACATCAGTTTCAATGCCAAAAAAGGTGTGACACGCGGTATTCATGCTGAACCGTGGGACAAATTTATCTCCATTGCGACCGGTGAAATTTTCGGTGCTTGGGTAGACCTGCGTCCTGGCGACAGCTTCGGCCAGGTTTTCACCACCCGCTTGGATCCCAGCAAGGCAATATATGTGCCGCGCGGAGTCGGCAATAGCTTCCAAGCGCTGCAGGACGGTACCGCTTACACCTATCTAGTCAACGCCCATTGGAGCCTTGAGCAGAAGAAGACCTACACGTTCGTCAATCTCGCGGATCCGGAGCTCAACATTCAGTGGCCCATTCCACTGGAGGATTCCGAGCGCTCGGAGGCGGACCTGCATCATCCAATGCTGAAAGACGCCAAACCAATGGCACCTAAGCGCACCATGGTGTTCGGTAGCAACGGCAAACTGGGACGTGCAATCCGCCGCTATGCCGAAAGCCATGACCTGCGCGGATTCGAATATCACGACACCGATACGTTCGATATCGCCGATGCCGAGGCCTACGCTGCCATTGATTGGGATTTGTACGGCACCATCATCAATGCCGCAGCATTCACAGCTGTCGATGAGGCGGAAACGACGGAGGGTCGGAAGAATGCGTGGAGAACTAATGTCCAAGGAGTAAAGAACCTCGCCCGCATCGCTGCCGAACATCGCATCACGCTAGTGCATATCTCCAGTGATTACGTGTTCGATGGCACCAAGGAACTGCATACCGAGGATGAGGAATTCGCTCCACTTAGTGTATATGGACAGACCAAGGCTGCGGGCGACGCTCTCGTGGAGAACGTGCCTCAGCACTATCTGCTTCGTTCCAGCTGGGTGATTGGAGAGGGACGCAACTTCGTGACCCGTATGCTGGGGTTGGCTCAGAACAATGCCCACGCTGAAGCACCTTCCGATCAGTTTGGCCGTCTGACCTTTACTGATGACATGGCGAAAGCTATCTTCCACCTGCTTGACAGCAACGCCTCCTACGGTACATACAACATGACCGGTTCCGGACGCATCGCGAGCTGGTATGACATCGCACGACTCGTCTTCCAAACCGCTGGAGTCGATCCCGATACCATCACCGCTAACTCCGTAGCTGAGTATGCTCGTGAACACCATGCTGCCATGCGCCCGCAGAATTGCTCACTGGATCTCAGCAAACTGGAAGCTACTGGATACCATCCACAGAATTGGGAGCAGTCTCTCACAACTTATCTGGCAAAGGAGCTTGAGCAGCGATGAAAGGTATTATTTTAGCTGGTGGATCCGGCACACGGCTATATCCTCTTACTACGGTTACCTCCAAGCAGTTATTGCCGGTGTACGACAAGCCGATGATTTACTATCCGCTTAGCGTGCTGATGATGGCGGGCATTCGCGATATCCTCATCATTTCCACACCCAAGGATTTGCCTAACTTTGAGCGTCTCCTAGGAGATGGTTCACAGTATGGCGTGAACTTCAGTTACAAGGTTCAGCCGTCCCCAGACGGTCTCGCTCAAGCCTTCATCATCGGCGAAGAGTTCATTGCGGGTGAGCCGTGTGCTCTTGTTCTGGGAGATAATATCTTCTACGGCAATGGTTTGGGAAAGACGTTGCGCCGAGCGGCATCTGTGAAGCATGGCGCAACGGTATTCGGCTACTACGTGGATGACCCAGAACGCTATGGCGTGGTGGAATTCGACAAAAATCACAAGGCGATTTCCATTGTCGAAAAGCCTGAGCATCCTGCTAGTAATTATGCTGTGACAGGACTCTACTTCTATGACGAACGCGTTACCGAATTCGCCAAACAAGTTCGCCCTTCCGCCCGAGGTGAATTGGAAATCACCGATCTCAACCAGATGTATTTGGACGATGATTCATTGACGGTACAGACGTTGGGCCGTGGTTATGCCTGGCTGGATACCGGAACCATGGACAGCCTGTACGAGGCCGGGGAGTTTGTACGCACCGTACAGCGTGCACAGGGCCTTCCTATCGCCGTAGCCGAGGAAATCGCCTATGAAAATGGCTGGATCACTCGTGACCAGTTGCTTGAGGCCGCCGAGAAGTATGGCAAATCTCCATATGGCCAGCACCTGAAGAGCGTGGCAGAAGACCGGATCATCAGTCGACCGTCTGATGATCCACAACAGGCCTGATTGCGTTCTTCACAACAATTGAATTTTAGTGAGGCTTCTGATGTTTTTGTGGGTTAGATTGCGGGTTGTGGCAGTCGTATGTCGAGTCCGCTGCATCTGGGCATGACCAGGGCGATGAGGTTGGTGACGCGGCGGAAGCCGTAGGCCATGCGGACGGTGACCTTGATCCTGTTGTTGAACGCCCCGAGCCTGGCGTTGGAGTAGCCCAGTTCGATGGTGCGTAGGATGTCGGGGCGGCGCCGTCTGATCTTCCTGGCGAGTTCGACGATCTCGGGGATGCGCGAATGGGACGCCCAGAACACCCGGCGGTTCAGTTCCGTCGTGGCTTGGTCGATCGGGTGCTTGAACAGGGTGCGCAGCAGTTCCTTGAGCCGTCAGGCGCGGTAGAGCTGGCCCCTCGGGCCGGTGTTCCTGATGGCGTCGAGCGTTGCGGACTGTCGGTCCGTCAGGTCGCCGGGGTTCTTCAATACGGCGTACCCGTCGCCGCCGCGCCGCGCCTGGTCCCACAGGCGTTTCCTGACCTTCCATAAGGCAAGCATCCCCGCAAACCGACTTGGCCATGCGGGATTACGCGCTCGCCATTTATGACAAACAAACCAAGATCTCGCGCTCAAACATTACGACAAACGTCGAGCTATCCACCGCTCGAGCAATAGGTAATATAATGATGCGCAAGCTTAACAATTAGAATAGCCTAAAGCCAAAGGAGACGGATTATGTTCGGCAAAGTTCGTAAGACAAGAAGCGACTGCACTGTCGGCACGTATGAAAAGAAGCACGATCTTCCAACCGGCACCATTCGGAATAAGGACGGACGAAAGGCACGCAAGGACAAGACGCTTGCAACGCTCCGCAAAGAAAATGGGAAAGATTATCGCTGATAAATCGGTCGCTGGTCAACAATGCGCCTCCTTAAAGGCACGGGCGCAGTAAAACGCACAACGATGTTTCAAGCATACTTGTTCCTCCCAATCAGGGAGTTCAAGAAAAAGTCACCAGCTCGTACTGTGGACGCCAACTCGCAGAAACACACCACAATCGAGCAACTGAGGTGCGACTGATATGGCCTGTTTTTTGTTCCGCTTTTCCTCTAACTCGATGGGAGATGATGGAACCATGGCAAAGGGCGCTCGATACACTCCGGAGTTCCGGGCGAAGGCCGTCAGGTTGCTGACGGAGTCCAGGTCGTCGTATTCGTCGGAGACGAAGGCGATCGAACAGGTCGCCAAGGATCCGGGGATGGCGTCGGAATCACTGCGGCGCCGGCACGGCCGGTCGGACGCGACGGCCGCCGCGGAGACGAAGCGGTCCGCGCAGGAGGCGATGGCGGAGTCGAAGCGGCCGCGGGCGGAGAACACGGAATTGCGCCGGACGAACGAGATATCGACGACGGCTCCGGCTTTTTCCGCGGCCGGGCTCGACCCGACACGGCGTTGATGGCCGCGTACATCGACGAATACGGGAACCGTTTCAAGGCCGGGCCGATCTGCAAGGTCCTGTCCGAAGCGCCGGACTGCGGTTCCCCCACGCCGCGCGGCTACCGCATGTCCAGGCCAAGGCCCGTCAGCCGCATGCGGGCGCGCCACGAGGCGCCGGACCGCGACGTCATGGACATCCATGCCGGCGGGTCCTCCGCCGTGTACGGATGCCGCGAGGTGCGGCATGGGCTCATCAGCAAGGGCCGGGATCCCGGGGAAGCGGGCCGCGACCAGGTGATGGACATCATGCGCGGGCTCGGCATGCAGGGCGTCAGGCGTGGAAAGACGCCCGTCACCACCAAGCCCGCGAAGGGCACGGGCGGCAGGCCCGACCTGGTGGACCGCAAGTTCGAGGCCGAGGCGCCGGACCGGCCGCACGTGGCCGGCATCACCTACGGGCGCATGGCCGACGGGCGCTCCGCGTATACCGCATCCGTCACCGACATGTTCGCCAGGCGGATCGTGGGCCGGGCGTGCGCCACCACCATGAACACGGAGGAGCCGCCCCTGCAGGCGTTGGAGCAGGCGATCGCGTGGGCCGCGTCGCGCGGCGGGACCGACGGCCTCGCCCGCCACGGCGATCATGGCGTGCGGTACACCGGCACGGTGTACGCCGCCAGGGTGATGGAATACGGCATGCTGCCGTCGACCGGCACGGTCGGCGGCTCCCGCGACAACGCCATGGCCGAATCCGCCGACGGCGCGTACAGGACCGGTCTCGTCTGGCGGCGCAAGCCCTTCCATGATCCGAAGGACCTGGGGCCGGCGACGTTCCGGCGGGTCTCGTGGCGGAACTCGAAACGGCTGCACCGGCCCCTGGGCTACGGGACACCGGAAGCGGTGGAAACCGAGTATTATACGAATCAAGCGTCGCAAGCCGCCTCACTATAAAGGCGAAACAAAAACCAAGCCACTTCAGACGTTATCTCAGAATCAGCAATACAAGTCGGATTCCAGCTCGGCACAAACCGCCGTCGCCGACCCGACCCAAGGCGATTGGACTGAGGCATATTCCTCGCCCACTGATCTGGATGGCGAGCTGGATCAGGCGTGGCTGAAATGTGCGCCGCAAAACAATCCCGCCCCTAATGCATTCGCGTGGAAACGCTCCACCAATCACAGCAAAGTATGGCTGCATGCCTCCAAGGGGCAAATGGATGGCGCAACACAGCGTTCGTGCATGGCCGATGAACTCGACATCCCAGACACCACTAAGCTCACCGATTCCTGGACAAAGACGTCAGTAGGCGATTACGACCGGATTCAGCGGCAAAGCAGCAACACCATCGACATCGTCTGGCAATACAGCGACAAGGTCACGGCATCACTCAGCGCGCAAACCGACTCCTACCGCGTCACGTTGCCCTATTCCTGGCATAACGAAGTCAGCACCTCTGTAGACGACAGCACGATTACCGTCACAGACAAGGATCGTCCAAACTACTCGCTGTGCACGTTCAAAGTCTCCAGCGACACCAATGCGGGAGATATCGGTAACAGTCTTATCGAGCGATATCAGATCGGCGATACGCCCGTGCAACTGTGGGCCACACGATGGGCATTCGTCACCGTCACCGCTCCCTCCTCTATATCTGCCGAAGACGCAGAGGACGTCACCGAGCTGCAAACCGGAGACACCGTTGATTACGAATCGCTGATCAGCCAGATTCAGTCCGGTGACTATTCCGGATTGTTCACCACCGACGAGTTCCTCAAGGCGCATATCACGGTCAGTAGCCTTTCGTGATTCACTCACAATTGAACGATGATTCCGGCAAACAATATCAAGAAACATGTCATACTGGATATGTCCACATAGAATAATCGAAAAAGGAAACACCGAACCTTGCCAAACTCCGATCCCCTCATCTCCATCATCGTGCCGGTGTACAATGCCGAGGACTACCTGCGTTACTGCATTGATTCGATTCTGCAGCAGTCATACACGAACCTTGAGGTGATTCTGGTGGACGATGGGGCCAATGACTCCAGCCCCGCAATCTGCGATGAGTACGCTGCGCAGGATAGCCGCATCACTGTGATTCATCAGGAGAACGGCGGCATTGCCAAAGCCCAGAACGCTGGACTAGACGCCGCACGTGGCGAATACATCGCGTTTGCCGACAATGACGACATCCTCGACCGCTGCAATATTGAATATCTGCTGCACGCATTGCAAAACTCCGGAGCGGATATGAGCAAGGCGCGTTGGCGTCAGTTCGGAGTCTCCCAGTTGGACGAAGTGGCTCAGGAATCTCAAATCGGCGCCGAAGCTCCCGGCACAATCACCGTGTTCGAGCACCCACTCGCCGCATACCAGAGCGTGTTCTGCAAAAGCCTGCGCCTGATCGGAGATAAACTCGGCCGCAATACCGAAGCCCGCTATTTCAACGAGGCAAACTGGTGCCGGCTGTACAAGCGCGAGCTGTGGGATGGGATTCGATTCCCAGAGGGCATGTATGCGCAGGACGTGATGGTGGCTGGCGACCTGTACACTCGTATGCGCAAGGTGGCCGATCTCAACGTAAATCTCTACAATTGGCTGCAATCTGCCGGCTCAGTGACGCACAAGGAACGTAGCTTCAGCTTCTACCACGACAACTTTGCCGCAGGAGCCGCGAACTTCCGCCTGTGCTTGGAACAGGGAGTGCGCCCGGGCCGTAGCTACTACACGCTCGTCGGAGCCTTCCACGAGGAAACCACCGCCCCAGACTTCCGCGAACCTGCAAGCCAACAACAGCATGAGAAGGACAAGGCTGAACTCAATGAACTCATCAGCAAGCTCAGCCCCGCACAACGCATTCGCTGTGCCGCAACCCGGCAGATTCGCCTTCTCGAAAAATATGTCTACGACGCCAAGATTAAAAATATGAAATAGGAAAGCGCCGCAGAAAATCTCTTTGAGTGCGCACATGCGCCTCCTAGCGTTCTGCATTTCTGTCCAACGCCCATAACCTACCGCATTGGTTACAGCCGTAACATTTGCATAACTTTATCTTGGGCTTTTTACTACAATATCCAGATACGGATAAGGGAGTGCGGATGTTTTTTGGACGGTCAGGCGGCCAGTCCAAGGTGTTTGCGGTATTGCACGGGGCTCATCCAGTCCAGTGACTTCTTAATCCTAGTCTCATTGTAGTGGGTCAGGTAGGCGGATAAGCGTTCGCGGAACTCCTCGTAGCCCACGCCACTCCAGTCCCGCCCGTAGAAGAACTCGTTCTTGAGCCTGCCGAAGAACCCCTCGGCGGCTGCGTTGTCCGGGCTGCATCCCTTGACGCTCATCGACCGGATTAGCCCGTGTTCCTCGCAGATGCGAATCCATTCGTCCCACCGGTAGTGGCAGCCGCGGTCGGAATGGATGATTGGATGTTCCCCATCCCTGAGCGTGGCGACCGCGTCAAGGAGCATCCGATTCGCCATGTCGGCGTTCGGGGAGCGCGACAAGGTCCAGGAGACGACCATCCCGTCGAAGCAGTCGACCACCGGGGAAAGCCAGCACTTATACCCGTCCATAGTGAACTGGGTGACGTCCGTGACCCACAGCGCGTTCGGCGCGTCGGCGTGGAAGTCCCGCTCCACGAGGTTCGCCGGGGCCTCGCCGATCTCTCTCCTCCTCCCCCCCCCTCATAGGAGCTCCACCGCTTCGGGCGTCTCAGGTACACTGGCCGCAGTCCCTCCTCACGCATGATCCGGCGCACCACCTTCTCCGAGACGACGAGCGGGTCCGTCTCGTCGAGACGCAGCATGCGGTGGATGGTCCGGTAGCCCCATACGCGCCCGCCATCCTCGAACAGGCTCGCGACGCGGGCCCGCAGCACGGCGTACCTGTCGCCCGCGGCGATCGTGCCGCGCTCGTAATAGTAGGTGCTGCGTTTCAGCCCCACGGCATCCAGACAGGTCGCCAGGCCGAATTCACCCCTGATCGCGTCGACGACCCGCGTCCTCTCCCCGTTCGTCAGCATGGACGGGCCGAGGCGCGGGTCGTCGGTTTTTAAAACAATGTGTTTGTCAAGCGCTGGTGTGCCGTTCTACCGTGGGTGGCTGTCCGGGTTACCGGTCAATTGTTTACCGGGTTACCGTCGGCTGGTTTCGTCTGGTTTTGGTTGTTTTGTTATTGCATGAGGGCGTGGGTCCGTCTGTGGGATTCGCCCTCGAATCTGATCATCCTGCCGTGGTGGACGGTGCGATCGATGATCGCGGCGGCCATGTTGGGGTCGCCGAACACCCTGCCCCATCCGCCGGACTCGATGTTGGTGGTGTAGACGATGCTCTGGGTCTCGTACGCGTTGGTGACGACCTGGAACAGGAGTCTGCTGCCTTCCTCGTCGATGGGCACGTAGCCGAGCTCGTCGATGACGATCATGCGGGCCTTGGCGATGGCTTGCGGTTCCCGGTCGAGTTTGCCTTCCGTGTTGGCGCGCAGGAGCCTCATGACCAGGCCCGCGGCGGTGTAGAACCGCACCGGCACGCCCTGCCGGCAGGCCTTCCTGCCCAACGCGATGGCGAGGTGGGTCTTGCCGGTGCCGGGAGGCCCGAACATGACCACGTCCTCCGGACCGTCGAGGAATCCGAGGGATTCGAGCCCGCTGCGCTGCCAGTCCGCCGGCATGCGCACGTTCTCCCAGTCGTAGTCGTCGAGTTCCTTGGCGGCGGGGAAGCCGGCCTGTCCGGGCAGGCGCGTGCGTTTGGACGCCTCCCTGGATTCGATCTCGGCGTTCATCCACCGGTCCACGAACTCCATCTGGGCCGGGGTCGCGGTTTCGAGCTGGTCGGCGAGCACCTGCCTGGTCAATGGCAGCCGGCGGGCCAGACGCATGATCTCGTCCACTTTTGTGTTTTGGCAAGTTGACGTCCGCATTATGAGCAGTGTTTTTCCGCGGTTTCGGCAGCGGGTTTTCCGCATGTTCGGCATGTGGCCGGCCCGCCGCCTGTTCCTGCCTGTCGTTGGTTGGTTTATCTGGTCATGAGGGCGTGCTCGCTGCGGTAGGATCTGCCCTCGAAACGGATGAGCCTGCCGTGGTGGACGGTGCGGTCGATGAGCGCGGCGGCCATGTTCTTGTCGCCCAGGACGCGGCCCCATCCGCCGGACTCGATGTTGGTGGCGTGGATGATGCTCCTTGTCTCGTAGGAATCGGATATGACCTGGAACAGGAGCCGGCTGCCTTCCTCGTCGACGGGCATGTAGCCGAACTCGTCGATGATCAGGAGCCGCGCCTTCCCGATGCCCGCGAGCTCCCTGTCGAGCCGGTTCTCCTGTTTGGCGCGCCTCAGGCGCATGAGCAGGCCGGACGCGGTGAAGAACCTGACGGGCACTGCGTTCATGCATGCGAGCCTTCCCGGGGCGACGGCGAGATGGCTCTTGCCGGTGCCGACCGGGCCGTGGAGCACGAGGTCCTCGCGTCCGTCGACGAACTCGAGGGCCTCGAGCTGGGCCCGCCCCCAGTCCGGAGGCATCCTGAGGTTCGACCAGTCGTAGCCGTCGAGGGTCTTCGCGTTGGGCAGCCCCGCGGCTTTGAGCAGGCGGGCCCTTTTGGATTGCTCGCGGCTGGCGAGCTCGGCCTCGAACCAGGACTCGACGAAGTCGAGCTGGGCGGGCGTGGCCCGGGCGATATGCTCGGCCAGGACGCTGCGCGTGAGCGTCAGGCTCCTGCTCATCGTCATGACGCGTTCGCTTTTGGCGATGGTTTCGACCCGGCGCCTCCTGGTCTCCGGGATCCTGGGATCGGCGCCCCCGCTCATCGTCCCTCCTCCCCGTCGTCCGGCCCGTCCCCGTTGATGAACCGGTCGTAGTCCAGCAGGTCGGGCCCTTGGGCGTCCGTTCCGTCCGGTTCCCCGTCCCGATGGCGCAGGGCGAGCGACACCAGGTCTGTTTCCGCGGGCCCGGCCTCGGGCCGCAGCCCGATCGAATCGGACGCGGCGAGCATGGCGTTGTCGAAGCCCGCGGCCAGGGTGGCCTGGGCGATGACCCTGAGGCTGTCGCGCAGGCACCGGCCGTCGGCCCGGTCGAGCCATTCGCGCACGTCCTCCGGGAAGTCCGGACGTATGGGGGTCTCCCTCCACGAGCCCGGGCGCGCGGCGAGCATCGGCATCACCAGCTGTTTATGTTCAATGGTTTTAAGACCGGTTGAGCGTTTGGTTTTTAGTCCGAAAGAGCGGTAGGAATTAGTCCATTTCATCGTTGATGGAAAACAAG
>JAIHTM010000364.1 GCA_022713905.1 Collinsella sp. | reverse complement strand
GCCGATCTCACGGGCGTCAAGGTTGAACGCCAGGCCGAGCGTGCCGTCTTCGAACGTCAGCAGCTCATTGGCCATGCAACCAGGCAATCCCGTCACGTGCGCAATGCCATCACCGGCCGTGGCGACATAGCCCACTTCCTGGGTGGGGGTGTCGCTCGGCTTGTACGACGCAACGAAGTCGTCGAGGGCCTTGCGAATCGAGGCGGGATCGATGGTCAGTTCTGCCATGATCACTCCTTCTATTGGTTATTGTTCAGTCAAGTCTTTTGCTTGTGTTGGGCGGATGGGCTCAGCTCTCAGACCGGGCTTGCTTCCGTCTGTACCCTGCGGTGCAGGTTCTGCAGCTGTGCGACCACGGTGTTGTCCGTGACTTCGTCGCCCACCTGAATGCGCATGCCGCCCAGTACGGTCGGATCGACCACCGAGTTGATGTGCACCTGACGTCCCACCTTGGCGGAGTAGACATCGATCAGTCGCTTGATCTGCTCTTCCTTCAGCGGGGCTGCGGTGGTCACGGTGATCATCGACTGGCCCATATGGCGGGAGAACTTTTTGATCAGCCACTGGATGGTTTCCAGATAGCGGCGGCGACGCAGGTTGCAGGTGGCGTGCTCGGCAAGCCTCATCGTGACCTTGTTCAGATTCTTATCTCCGAACAGCTCACGGAACAGCTTGACACGAACCTCGCTGGGGGCTTGGTCGTCGTAAAGCTTCGAACGCACAACCGGCAAATTCAGCAAAGAGGAATGCAGTCGGGACAGCTCGATGGATACGTGCAACGTGGAGTCAGTGGCGTCGGCGTAGTACATCATGGCGTCCACACCGAAGTCCTCTACTGCATTGGCGATATCCCTGGCACGGCTCCAACGGCGGGAGACCAGATCAGTCATGATCTCTGTGGTCATCGGGTGCACCTGATCGCCGACCATCTCCTTGAACACGACCACCTTATCGGCAGTCGGGCGGGATGGGTCGGTCAGTGCACGCTCCAGCTGAATGTTGTTGTCCAGCGCGCTGGTAATCGTGAACAGTTCGTTGCCGATCCGCCACGCGTCCTCATGGGTGTCGCGCAGTTTCGGGGCCAGCGAATCACGCGACTCGCGGTCTGCAATACGAGATGCCTCTCCTCGCATGGTCACCTCCCTTTCTGGTTACGAATGGTCACAGTCACTTCTTGGCGTCCAGATCGTCGATCATCGAATCGATCATCGAGGACTGCACGTCGTTGTCTTCCAGCTTGGCACCGAGGATCTTGCCGGCAAGCGCGGTGGCAAGAGCACCGACCTCGCCCTTGAGCGAGACGATGGCCTGCTGCTGCTGGGATTCGATCGAGCGCTGCGCGGAAGCGGTGATTTGAGCCGCATCGGACTCGGCACGAGAACGGGCGTCGGAGATGATGTGGGACGCCTCAGCACGGGCGTCGTCGCGAATCTTGGCGGCGTCCACACGGGCGGTGCTCAGCTGGGCCTCATACTTGGCCTTGGCTTCGTCCGCATCCTTCTTAGCCTGCTCCGCCTTGGCGATGTTGCCTTCAATCTTGGCGGCGCGCTCGTCGAAGATCGCATTGAACTTCGGCATGAAGAACTTGTAGAAGAACACCGCAACGATGACAAGAATGATCAGCGACCATAC
>JAIHTM010000363.1 GCA_022713905.1 Collinsella sp. | reverse complement strand
ATCATATGCGAGCCCGTAAACCAATTGGCCAATAGGCGTTGCGCAGGAAAGCGCCTTGTAAACGAGTGCCAGCACTTTTCCGCAGAGTTCCTTTGGCGCTGACCGCTGAACGAATGAAACGACTTCAACCGATGTAACGCTTGCCCACGCCATGACCCATGCCGAGCCGGCCGCAAGCGCGACAAACGCAAATTCGTTAGGACCGCTCAGTAGCGTGACAATAATCGGTACGACTCCTAAACAGATCATCGCAACATATCGACATATGCCCTTGAAGGAAAAACGATGCGGCCAAATACCGACCAAACCACTGCCGACAAGACCACCTAAGCCCATAGCCACCTCGATAATCCCAACAAAGGATGACTGCATTCCGAGATGCTTTGCAACAATAACGGGAGCACCAATCGTTAACCCAACTAACGCAAGGTTCAAAATAGCCGCAATCAAAAACACAACGAGCAATGATGAGTTTTGAGACAGGTACCGAATCAACTCCCGAAAATCGTTTCGGCGTGTCGTACGAGTCGCGCCGTCTCCCATCGTTTCAGATGAGGCATTTTGCTTGAGTGCGCCCCCGAACAGCAGGGCTGAAATCGTAAACGTCAACGCCGCGGTTTCGCATAGAGCATCGATACCAAAGCACCCATAGACTGCCGTCCCGACTACAGGCCCCAAGATATTGCTCGCCATGGTTATCTGCGAGACCAACGCAGTGGCACGCTCAACCTTTTCTGGGCCCGTCATGCGCACCGTCTCAATTTGAAGCATCGGCTTCAGCAGCGATTGGATGCCATATTGGACGCAAAGCATTGCTGCCACGACAATCGCAAGAGGCAGCGAACGCTTCATGGGGATAAACAACAGCGATGCAGCCATCAGAACAATGCCGAGCATCACAAGAACCCCGCGATGTCTCCCACGATCCGCTAAGATTCCGCCAGCCGGAGTCGCAAGCACGCCCGGCACGAACGCTATCGCCGCGACGGCACCATATAACGTTGACGAGCCGCTGCAATCGAACAAGTAAAGCGGGCACGCAAAGCACAGTGCCGACAACATCGAATACGCGCACAGCTGTGCAACAAGAAGACCGAAAAGCCTGATAGATCGCACTGTTTTTTGCGCCAACGAGACGCTACTCCTCCGCATTTCAGCCATAAGCCTATCCCCTATACATACCGTTAGTATGTATTTAATGACTTGAAAAGGGCAGCCGTGGCTACCCTTACAAATCAATTACATACCGTAAGTATCTATATTACCACCCGGCGCGGTCCCATACGTCCCAAATCTGCGCCGTTGTCTGAAGCACTTCTTCCCCCAAATCGAGTCCCACCGCGGCAGCCATCTGCGCCAAACATTGAGCGCGAGCGAGCATTCGGTCCTTGGTCTCGAGCGGACGGAACAGCGGCAGTAGCCAAAGATTCGCCAACAACGATACGGCCTCAGCCGCTTCGCGCGGGCATTTGCACGCAATGGAGCCGTCGGCGATGCCCTCCTCGATTACTGGCAAAAGACAGCCATCGGCCGATTCGTCAAACGAGCCCTGGTACTGCATCGCCAGTAGACGCGAGCTTTTTACCGGATCCGTCGCAGGATGCATGCGTGCCCATAGCTCAATTTGCGGAACGACAGAC
>JAIHTM010000046.1 GCA_022713905.1 Collinsella sp. | reverse complement strand
ATCCTCATGCACCCCGAGACGCAGACCATGGTGCTGCAGGACCGCGCCAAGAAGGGCGACGTGCTTGCCTGCGCGCGCGTGGCGGGCATCATGGCCATCAAGCGCACGAGCGACATCATTCCCATGTGCCATCCGTTGCTCATTACCAAGAGCAAGTGCGATATTGCGCCCATCGCTCCGGCGGGGACGCCGGTCGAGGACGTGCCCAAGGGCTGGGCGCCGGCGCGCGCGGACGGGCAGGTTGGCTTTCACGTGCTGGTTACGGCCGGCGTGACGGGCAAGACAGGTATCGAGATGGAGGCGTTGACCGGCGCGAGTGCCGCGTGCCTAACCATCTACGACATGTGCAAGGCCGTCGATCGCGGCATGGAGATCGTCGACGTGCGCCTGCTGCACAAGGAGGGCGGCCGCTCGGGCGTGTGGGATCGCGCGGAGCGTCAAGCTGCTGCTGCCGAGGCCGCCGCTGCCGATGGCGTCGCGCCCGCGAGCGCGCCCGCAGCTCCAACACCGGCCGTTCCCGCGATCGCGTTTATCGGCTACCAGAACTCGGGCAAGACCACGCTTGTCGAGAAGGTCATCGCCGAGCTCACTCGTCGTGGCCTTCGCGTGGGTTCGCTCAAACACCACGGGCATCACGGCTTCGATATCGACGTGCCCGCCAAGGACACCTGGCGCCATCATCAGGCGGGCTCCAAGCACGTGGGCCTCATTTGCGCCACGCGCTGGGCGGAGTACGCCGACACGCGCGAGGAGGACGAGATGCCCGCGCGCGAGCTGCTGTCGCGCTACAACGACGTCGACGTGGTGATCATCGAGGGCTATAAGACCGAGGGCTTCGACAACATCGTGGTCGCGCGCTCCGGTGTCGATCGCTTGCGTGGCAAGAGCTCGCTCGACTTGGTTGACGGCCATACGCTGGCGCTTGCCTGCAACGAGGCCCTGGCACGTCAGGCCTTCGACGCCGGCCTTGCGACCCGAGCCATCAACATCAACGACGCCCGAGCCATCTGCGATTTGATTCAAGACTATCTCGCCTAAAACCTGCCAAAAAGGGACAGGTTTATTTTGGCAGGTTTTATCTGGGCAAACGTCACTTCCACCACAAAGGGGACAGGCACCTTTGTGGTGGTTTTGGCTCGGAGCTGCTTTAAGGTGCCATAATCGCATAGGAAAACACTTTCCAGGGAGGTTCCATGTCAAAGCTGTGCTTTATGCGCCACGGTCAGACGCTTTTTAATCTGCTTCGCCGTAAGCAGGGCTGGTGTGATTCGCCGCTTACCGAATTGGGAATCGAGCAGGCCAAGGCCGTGGGCACGACGCTGCGCGAACGCGGCCTTACGTTCGACCATGCCTACAGTTCAACATCCGAGCGCGCGTGCGACACGCTCGAGCTGGCATTTCCCGGTCAGCCTTACGAGCGCGTCAAAGGCCTTAAGGAATGGAACTTTGGCAAGTTTGAGGGTGCGAGCGAGGATTTGAATCCGCGCCTGCCCTACGGTGATTTTTATAAGCAGTATGACGGTGAGGGCGAGGTTGAGTTTCGCGAGCGCATGATGGCGACCATCACCGAGCTCATGCAGCGTCCCGGGCACGAGAGCGTGCTGTGCGTGGGCCATGGCGCCGCAGTGGCTCAGGTCATGCGCACCGTGGGCGTGGATCCGCTCAAAATGAAGAACCGTATCGGCAACTGCTGTGTGCTCGAGCTCGATTTTGACCCTACTACCAGCACGTTTGCCTTTGCAGACCTCTACAACCCCTACGGCATCCCACGCGAGTAGTCGCTAAAACCACCACAAAGGGGCCAGTCTCCTTTGTGGTGGTTTTGCCGTTCGCGGGCGTTTTTCTACCGTTCGGCGGACTTTCACGTAGACTGGGGTTACGCGGCGTGCAAGTTTCGTGCACAATCACACCCGTGCTTACAAGTTTGTTACTCCTCGGGAGGCATCACTTGCGCATAATAGAAGACGAGGAATAGCGCCCCGTCGTCTAGCGCCGATGTCCGAGGAGTTTTTTCATGCTCATTTTAAAGAAGATCAACAATAACGTTGCTCTCGCCGCCAGCGATGACGGCCGAGAGGTTGTTGTCTTTGGCAAGGGCATCGGTTTCCACGACATGCCCTACGAGCTTTCCGACGAGTCGCTCATCCAGCGCAAATTCTATAACGTCCCCGAGAGCCTGCAGGACATGGTCGGCACCCTTCCCGATGACGTGCTGCTCGCGGCAAGCGATATCGCCTGCTTCGCGGCGCAGCAGCTCGGCTGCAAGCTGTCCGGCGGCCTTCCCTTTATCCTGGCAGATCACCTGCAGTTTGCCGTCCAGCGCGACGACGACCAGCTCAACGCGCCCAACCCGCTCGAGCACGAGGTGGCCTTCATCTACCCGCGCGAGCTCCAGATTGGCCAGGCGGCACTTGCCATCGTGCAAAAACACACCGGGGCTGTGCTCGGCCAAAACGAGGCTACGAGCATCGCGCTCCACATCGTCAACGCCGAGGTCGACGGCATGGGCCGTGCCAAGGACATGGACTTCATCATGAAGAGCACCCGCGTGCTCGACGAGGTGACTCATTCCGTGGAAAAGCAGCTCGGCTGCTCGCTCGACACGGCGTCGTATAGCTACATTCGCTTTCTTGCGCACCTGCGCTTTTTGGTCCGTCGCCTTGTTAAAGGCAACTGCACGCAGACCGAGAACTCCTCGCTGTTCATGCAGGCCGCCCGCGACTTTCCCGAGGCCTACCAGTGCGCCTACGCCATCAACCGCGTCTTCGAGAAAGAGTTCAACCAGAGCTGTTCGGACGAGGAGCTCCTGTATCTGATGATGCATATCAACCGTCTGCGATCGAGCTCGCAGCCCGAGTAACACGCGCCGCCAGCCCGGCGGCAATCGCAACAATTCTTTTTGGTTTCTAGCTGCGGGCAAGGTACCGGCTCGCGGTAGGGGATATTTTTGTCGAAATTTGGAAAAGAGAGGACAGATCATGGCAGGTAAATACGACGATCTTGCTGCCCAGATCGTAGAGCTGGTTGGCGGTAAGTCCAACGTCAAATGCGTTGCACACTGCATTACCCGCGTTCGTTTTAAGCTCAAGGACGAGTCGAAGGCCAATGACGAGGCAATCTCCGAGCTACCCAACGTCATCAAGGTCATGCACGCCAACGGCCAGTACCAGGTTGTTGTGGGCAACATCGTCGAGGACGTCTACGACGCCGTTCTCAAGGCCGGCGGTTTTAGCGACGGCGGCGCCGTCGACGCCGATGACGACGATGCCGCTCCCAAGGGCGTTACCGATGTGATCATCGACCTCATCTCGGGCATCTTCGCCCCCATGCTCGGCACCTTCGCCGCTGCCGGTATCATGAAGGGCCTGCTGGCGCTCGCTACCTTCCTGGTTCCGAGCTTTGCTAACGACGGCGCCTACACGCTGCTCTACACCGTCGCCGACGGCATGTTCTACTTCCTGCCCGTGGTGCTTGGCTTTACCGCGGCCAAGAAGTTCAAGATGAGCGAGTTCAACGGCATGGCCATCGCCTTTGCTTTGGTGTACCCCACCATGGTTGCCTTGACCTCGGGTGAGGTTGTCGGCTCCGTCGAGCTCGGCTTTGCCGGTACCTTCTCTTGGTACACCACGTTCCTGGGCCTGCCGCTCATCATGCCCGCCTCGGGTTACACCAGCTCCGTTATCCCCATCCTGCTCATGATCTGGTTCGGCTCTACCCTCGAGCACTGGGTTAAGAAGTGGATGCCCGCTTCTATGAAGATGTTCTTCACCCCGCTGATCGTCGTCACCGTCACCGTCACCCTTGGCTACCTGGTCATTGGCCCCATCGCCACGCTCATCACCAACCTGCTCGGTGAGCTCTTCGCGCTGCTGTTTGGCCTGCCCATGATCGGTTCCATCTTGGGTTGCACCCTCGTCGGTGCCTTCTGGATGTGCCTGGTCATCTTTGGCTTCCACTGGTCCCTCGTGCCCATCGCGCTGGTCAACCTGTCCACTCTGGGCTACGACTACGTTCTGGGCTCCGTTATCGCCCACTCTTTCTCGCTGGGCGCCGTGCTCTTTGCCATGTATCTCAAGAACAAGGACGAGAAGTTCCGCGGCATCGCACTGCCGGCCATGATCTCCGCCTTCTTCTTTGGCGTCACCGAGCCCGCTATCTACGGTGTTGCCCTGCCCGATAAGAAGGCCTTCATCAACGCCAGCATCGGTTCTGCCGTGGGCGGCCTCATCATCGGCATCTCCGGCGCCGTGGTGTACATGTCCGGCGGTCTGGGCGTCTTCAACTGGCTGTCCTTCATCGATCCCTCCGGTGTTAACGGCATCAACCACATGATCTGGGCTATCGTTGCCTCGCTCGTGGGTGCCGCCGTGGGCTTCGCAATCGAGTTTGTCACCTACAAGCCCGAGGCTGCCAAGTAGCCCAAACGACAAAGACTCGGTACCAGGCCGGCGGGGACAAGCGCCCTGCCGGCTTTTAAAACCTGCCAATAAGGAACAGGTTTATTTTGGTCGGTTTTATCTGGGCAAACGTCGTCTCCGTCAGCTCCGTCCGCATATCTTAAGCCGGCATAGTTTCGATGGGTCGGTCCGTGCGCGTCCCGCAACATGCCTCGCCACGAAACCGGCCTATCTACTACGTTTAGGTGGCAGGGACTAACCACACGGCGGTTTTCCGAAAACCGTCAAGCCTTCTACCTGCGGTTTTATTATTGACAATTGCGGTGTGGTCGGTGATTTGCGGTAAAACGTAGTAGATAGGCCGGTTTCGTGGCAGCGGTTCCTGCGCGGACCCCGAGCAGGACGCAAATTGGTCCTGCGGACGCCGTTTCGGCGCCCGTGCAACATCCCAACACGTACGAAAGGAGCCAACATGGCTTTTCCCGATGGATTTCTGTGGGGCGGCGCCACTGCCGCCAATCAGTGCGAAGGCGGATACAACGAGGACGGCAAGGGCCTCGGTGTCCCCGACATCATGACTGGCGGTACGGTCTCCGAGCCGCGCCACATTACCGACGGCATTCTGCCCCAGTACCACTATCCCAGCCACGAGGCCGTGGATATGTACCATCATTATCTCGACGACATCAAGCTCTTTGGCGAGATGGGCTTTAAGTGCTACCGCATGTCCATCAACTGGAGCCGCATCTTCCCCAACGGCGACGAGGCCGAGCCCAACCAGGCCGGCATCGAGTTCTACCGCCGCGTGTTCCAGGCCTGTCAGGAGCAGGGCATCGAGCCCATGGTCACCCTTAGCCACTACGAGCTGCCCTATGGCCTGTCCAAAAACTACGGCGGCTGGAAGAATCCCAAGCTCATCGATTTCTACCTCAACTACGCCCGCACCGTCATGACCGAATACAAGGGCCTGGTGCGCTACTGGCTCACCTTTAACGAGATCAATTGCCTGCTCATGGGCGGCTTTGGCGGCGTGATGGGCGGCGGCATGGTGCCCGAGGCGACTGACACGCCCATGGCCTTTGGCGACTGCGACTGGGACGATCCGCAGGCGCGCTTCGATGCCCTGCACCACCAGTTCCTGGCGAGCGCCAAGTGCGTCACCATGGGCCATCAGATCGATCCCCAGAACAAGATCGGCTGCATGATCGCCGGCAACGCCTGCTATCCGCACACGTGCAACCCGGCCGACGTCCTGGCCGCCCAAAAGCAGCAGCGCGAGATGAACTTCTACTGTGGCGACGTGCAGGTGCGCGGTGCGTATCCCTCGTGGGCGCCCAGCGTGTGGCGCCGCGAAGGCGTGCACGTGGAGGTCTCGCCCGAGGACGCCGCCACGCTGGCCGCCGGCAAGGTCGACTTCTACAGCTTTAGCTACTACATGAGCGCCACGGCCACGGCTGACCCGGTGCTGTTGGAGCAGGGCAACATCTTTGGTGGTGCCGGCAATGAGTACCTCAAGAAGAGCGATTGGGGTTGGGCGATCGACCCCGAGGGCCTGCGCTACTACCTGGAGGAGGTCTACGACCGCTACCAGGTGCCGCTGATGATCGTCGAGAACGGCCTAGGCGCGGTGGACGAGGTCGAGGCGGACGGTTCGATTCACGACAGCTACCGCATCGATTACCTGCGCGAGCATATCAAGCAGATGGAGATTGCCATCGAGGACGGCGTGGACCTGATGGGCTACACCATGTGGGGCTGCATCGATTTGGTGAGCGCCTCGACCGGCGAAATGAAGAAGCGCTACGGCTTCATTTACGTCGACAAGGACAACGACGGCAACGGCACGCTTGCCCGCAGCCGCAAGGACAGCTTCTTCTGGTACAAGAAGGTCATCGAGTCCAACGGCGCCGACCTGGCCTAGCCAAGTCTCAACCAGCGTAAACGCCGCAACCACCACAAAGGGGGCAGTGCACCTTTGTGGTGGTTTTTGCTTTGGTAGATGTGTGGGGCATGCCTTACAATCTACCAAGTAGTTCATGCTGGGCGGAAAGACGGAAGGGGCTCGATGCGACCCTAGTCAGGCATACGGATAGATTGAGCCAATGGACAGCGGATGAATGGACGCTGCCCGCTATTCGTATGCGATAAGGAGCACCCATGCCCACATCTGTATTCCCAAAAGTCCGCTCGTCGCTGTCCGCGCAGGCCAAGCGCCTGGTGGCAATGCGCTTTCTCATCTACACCGGTTTTCAGACCAGCTACTTTATCGGCGTCATCGGAACGCTCACCTATGCGGACGACGCTTCGGTCGTTGCGACATCGCTGGCCGTCCTGTTTATGAATGTATTTGTGATCCTGGGATCCTTTGCGGGTGGCGCGGCGCTTGACGCCTGGGGTCCGCGCCGCCATTTCTTGCTGAGCATCATCGGCGCTCTCGCAACTGGCACGGCAATCATCGCCTTTGGTAGCGCGACCGGCGTCGTCCTACTCGGCGCGGTGTTTCTGGGCTTTGTGATGGGATTCGCCCAGCCCATCGCCACATCCTATCCGGCTTACCTCACCGACGATCCTGTCGAGCTCAAAGACATCAACTCCGCCATCGCCATGTTTTCAAACGTGAGTATCATCGTTGGCCCCACGCTGGGCGGCTTTGTCGCGGCGGCTGCGTCGTCGCGCGCGGTGTTCGTGCTCATGATGCTCTTTACCGTGCTGGCGTTCGTCGTCGGTTGGGGCTTTAGGCCGCAGACCAGCCATGTCGCCGGGCATGCGGATGCCGATTCGGCAGAGGAAGGGGAACGTGCGGGACAAAGCTCCAACCCCAGCACGTCCGCCCGTGTCACCTTCGCGGCTAGCATCAAGACGGTCTTTACCAACAGCGTCCTCGCGCTACTTTTCTGCATCATTTTTCTTTCGAACTTTGGCTATGGAGCCTTCGATCCGCTCGAGTCGTTTTTCTATCGCGATGTCCTGCATGTCGGCGTTGAGTGGATGGGCTGGCTCTCGTCGGCCTCGGGCGTGGGCGCGGTGCTGGGTGCCGTGCTCGCGCTCCGCTTGCCGCCGCACCTGGTCGACCTTAAAACACTGCTCGTGGCGCTCATGTCCGTGGGCCTGGGAAGTCTGCTCTATGTGGGGACACCGTACGTGGGCGTGGCCCTCATCGGCCAGATCGCCCTGGGCATAGCTTGGGGTGTCTTCAACCCGCTCCACAACACCATTGTGCCAATGACGGCTCCGCTCGAGCAGCTCGGTCGCGTGAACTCGGTCATGGGCTTTGGCAATATGTTTGCCGGCGTGGCCCCGCTGGCGATTGCCCCGTGGCTGGCGGCAACATTTGGCGTACAACGGACACTCGTGGGGGCGGGCATGGTCGTGACGGCGGTCCCTGCGGCGTTGCTGCTGTTTGGACGCAATCACTTGGAACGTGCCGTAAAGCAGTAAGAAACCATCACAACATTCGGTAAAAATCGCGATTTTGCCGAAAAACGTCGAATGTTGTGATGGTTTGGCCCGCAAGCGTCGCAACCACCACAAAGGGGCCAGGTACCTTTGTGGCGGTTTTTGCTTTGACAGGCAGCATCCGCGCCTTGGTATACCATGTACGCCGTTCACGAATGCACCCCACACCGCCGCACGACCCAGAAAGGCCCCCATGGACACCACCTTCAGCCACATCAAAGCCGTGTTCTGCGATATCGACGGTACGCTGCTCACGAGCCAGCACACGGTGTCCCCGCGCACCGTGGCGGCAATCCGCGCCCTGCGCGAGCGCGGCGTGCTCTTTGGCCTGTGCACCGGGCGCGACGCCCACGCGACCGAGGCCATGTACGAGCTCTGGGGCATCGAAGGCCTGGTGGACGTGCTCGTGGGCTGCGGTGGCGCCGAGGTCATCGACCGCGCGCACGACATCAACGAGCTGAGCTATCCGCTGCCGGGCGAGACCATCGCGCGCATCTGCAAGCACATGGCGGACCTTCCGGCAACGCCCGTCTGCCCCCGAGACGGCGTGTTCTACGTGCCCGAGAGCAACGCGTGCGTCGAGCACCTGTCGCGTGTCGACGGCGTGCCCTACAAGGTGGTCGACTTTGCCGAGTTTTTGCGCGAGCCGCAGACCAAGGTGATGTTTACCATGGCGCCCGAGGTAATGCCGCGGGTGATTGAGCGAGCGTCGACGTTTGCCGATGACACTGTTAAGGCGGCGGCTCTGCAAACCACGCAGCGGCTCTACGAGTTCATGG
Source organism: Collinsella sp. (assembly GCA_022713905.1). Classification (GTDB taxonomy): domain Bacteria; phylum Actinomycetota; class Coriobacteriia; order Coriobacteriales; family Coriobacteriaceae; genus Collinsella. The sequence goes on along the minus strand of JAIHTM010000046.1, from coordinate 4,973 downwards.
ATCCGCGCGTGTCCAAGACGCGCGGCCTTGTGCGCGTGGCGGAGCTCAACGACATGGAGCTCCAGGACATCTGCGTGTTTGGCGATGCGGACAACGACACCTGCATGGTGGCCGACGCCGGCGTGGGCGTGGCCATGGCAAATGGTAGCGATGCCACCCGTGCCGCCGCCGATTTTGTAACCGCCAGCAACGACAAAGACGGCATCGCGATCTTTATCGAGGAGCATCTGCTGTAGCGCAGGGGAGAACCACCACAAAGGGAGCAGGCACCGTTGTGGTGGCCTCAGGCGATTTGGGCGAATTGATACCGAAAATCTGCGCGAAAATTCAGATATGGTTGTCTGAACATTACGCTTCTAACTACCGATGGGCTAAAGATATTCCCATCAATTTGGTAGTCTATTCCTCCCGGTTAATGACCTACCATTCGCGGTCGATTTTCGACCGTTCACAGGATGCTTGCTCTTGAGCAAAATGTTGTGCAAATAAATAAAATGCTATTAAAAAACTGATAAATAGCTTAATTACCAGCAGAAATAGATATTTCATAGCGAATAAACGAAGGTAAATCCGAGCAAATGTCAAGGGAATTGAGAACTGGCTACAAAAATGTCGGTTTTGTTGCTCGGATGTTTAAACAATAGTTACAATAGTATTACTAAGCGTGCGCAATTACAGGTTGCGCAGATACGTTTGATAGTGAAAGAGCAAGATCGCGGTCTCTTGGGGAGGAGACATCGATGAAAGCGAATTCAGAAAAAACTAAGCAGAGTAAAAAAGCGACGCGCCGCGTACTGGCAGGCGTTTTGTGCGGAGCCTCCGTGTTGAGCCTGGTACTGTCGCTCGTCATGCCTCCGATCTCCCAAGCCATTGCCAACGATGCCCAGATGGTTTCTACCGAGAAAACTGTGATGGGGGGGGTTCCTCCAGTGAGTCTACTGATGTAGACAACACCAACAACGGGGATACCGAAAACCAGAATCGTGACGAGACTGAGGGCGACGGGACTGGCGACGATACTCTCAGGGCGGCCCCGTTGCCTGATGACACGGGAGCCGAGAGCGTTGCGCAGCCCGCGGATGATAGTGCTAACGGCGAGGGCGCAATCGCACTTGCTGCAGAAAATAAATCGACTTATGAAATCAGCAGAGGAGATGAACTCAGCGCGAAGCTTCCTGACAAGAAATTTCGCGATGGAAATGGCTCCGCTACTTTTAAGCTTGTTAACGATATTGAATACAGCGGTGAGATTAGGCTTGAACAAACTGACGATAACCCTATCAATATCACCCTTGACCTAAACGGTCATAAGATTAAGTGCTTGAACACCGACAAGCCGTTATTTGATATTGCTAACGGCGCAACACTTACAATTAAGGATTCCGCACAGGCGAATGAGACGCTCATCGAGGGCCAGCAGCTTACTGATCAGGGGCAGTACCTGAATCCCGATAATTATGGCAAGAAAGCCGAGCTAAGTTACGTTGATGGCATTCCGTCTAATCTTACCTACTACGTGACCAAATCGACCCCAAGTGGTACAGGGACAACCGAGACGCTTGTCAAACATGACGTTGATATTAAAGGCGCCATCGTGGCGTGCAGCGGCAACGCAAATCTAAGGCTCATCAATCTGTATAACAACAATGGCAAGGGCTCGTTTAACCTTGTGAGCGGCGTGATCACGCAAAAGAAAGGCGGCAGGGTTAGCAGCTTGGTCTATGCCGAGAACGGCTCTACCGTCAACATGAGCGGCGGCTATGTTTGTGGCGCTTCTAGCTCGGGCGCGGGCGCGGGCATTATGGTGTCCAACGAGAATGGTAGTGCCTCGACCCTTAATGTGACCGGTGGCGTAATTGCCGGCAATAGTGCTCCTAGTGGCGGCGGTGTGTATGCTAAAGGCTCCACGGTCACCATAACTAATGGCGTAATCTCCGGTAACAGCACGCTTGATTCTGCTGGCTTTGGTGGCGGCATCATGGCCGAATATGGCGGCAGCGTTACTGTTTCCGGCGGTTACATTACGAACAATAAATATGCCAATTTCTGTGACCATGATGGTTATGGCGATCATGGCGGCGCTGGACTTGCCGCTAGAAACGGTACTCATGTCACCATTTCGGGCGGCCAGATCACGGGCAACTATTCTGAGGAAGCAGGCGGCGGCGTTTATGTCACGGATGTCGACCGTAATGAGCAATCCCGTACGGGTATGGCGTGGCTGAAAATCACGGGAGGAATTATTGCCTCTAACGTGAGCTACCGATCTGAAGGTGCTGGCATTCGAGTGGGCCAGATGGTTGACGCGATGATAAATGGGTCGTCAAACGATAGCCCAGTCTACATCACTAATAACTCTTGCATGTCTCGCTTTGACTGGGGCGGAGGCGGTATCTTTGTCCAGGGAAACTCGGATTTGGGCAAGGAGAAGACTGCTGGTAGGCTATTCATATATAACTCGTACATTAGCGCCAATACCGCTGGCGGCTATGGCGGTGGCGTTGCAGTCTGCCCTACGGGCAAGACGTTGGTAACGAACACTGAGGGCACAGCAATCTTTGGCAATTCGTCTGCCAAAGATCAGCAGGACGCAAAAGCTGATTATAATTCAGAAACGAATAGCGGTAACGAAGGCACCCCTCACCTATCCGCTGGTGGCTACGAAGGCCTTGAACACAAAAAGAACCAGGATGCTGACGCCTACAATGCCAAAGAGTTTCGCGAAAACGGCCACGCGGACTTCTTCCTTGCGGCGGAGGATCATAAGACCCCGATCGCGGCGGTGATTGGCAAAATGCTTGGCGGCGGTGACGCCAAATACAAGGGAAGTAAAGAGCTTACGCAAGCCATTACTATCCCCGCTAACGGTGGCGTGCAGGTATATAAAAGCATCGGCCTGAGCTCGGGTGTTACAGCTCAAGACGAAGCCGCGATCAATGCGCAAAAAGTTGCGACAACGTTCATCACCGGCAACTATTCCTGGGACCATGGCGGCGGCATCATGTCGAACGGCGACCTGTACATGGGCGTGCCTGAGGACACGTATGTCTATCCGAGCCTCAAGCTCAAGGCGACCAAGGTACTACGTAATTCGCAGGCAAATGTGAACGAGGGGCTCGAAGAGAATCAGTTTACCTTTAGGGTCTACCGCAAGGACTCAACCGACCCTTTGGCTAGCGCGACATTCAATCGTAACGTTTGCACCGAGGTTGGAACTGCAAAAAATGATGCAAGCGGCAATATCACGTTTGACCTTGGTGAACAGTTCGCAACGGGTGGCACGGGTAACGAAATCACATACTACTTGGTCGAAGATGCCGGCGATGATCCTGACATCACGTGCGACTCCAGTGTGTATGAGATTGTGGTACGGACCCAGGATAAGCCGACCAAGCTCATGACTGTTCCGAGTAAAAATAATCCGAACGAAGAGAAGGAACTTCTCATCCATAACTACGCGATTACAGACGTCAACGGGACCAAGTACGAACTCGATAAGTCTGGGAAGTGGATTAACAAAAAAACGTGGAGTGTCGCGAAGAATGTCGACGGCTATTATCAAATTATCTGTGAGGACGGTTCGGCGACTTTCACTAACGTATGTACCGCGTACGACTCGACTGGCGTTTGGATCCCTAAGGCGACCAAGGTCGTTAAGGGTGGCGAGATGAAGGAGTTCACGCTCGAGTTTGCGGATAACGAGAACTTCGATAGTCCCAAGACGGTTATGACCGACCCCGACGGCGAGATTATCACCACTGCCGACGGCGGCAAGTCCCAGACCCTGAGCTTCGACAAGATCGAGTACAAACTCGATCAACTCAACAAACTTCCGGCTGACTCCACTGGCCGCGGTGCAAGCAAGACCTTTACTTATTACGTCCGCGAACAGCAGCCGAACACGCCGTTTGCGCACTATAAGTACGACACGTCGGTCTATCAGATTACGGTCAATGCAGTTGATAACACTGACCACAAGATCAACGTCACTGCGACCTACAAGCAGATTCGGGATCGTGACGGCAATGAAGTGACCACCGACACGGACCACAAACTCACCGACGACTCCACCCCCACCTTCACTAACACCTACTCAACCTCTTTGCCCCTTTCTGGTATGTCGGGCGTCACTCTGACGTACCTTGCCGGCGCGGCGGTGCTTTGCGCTGCTGCAGCCTGGATGCACATTCGTCGCAAGGCGAATGCGAAGGGAGGTGAGCGTCGTGAATAAGAAAGTTTGCTCCTTCCCGATCTTGTTTGCGCTGCTTGCCCTCGTGGTCGGCACCTGCGCGGTTGTGTTCCCCGCTTCCGCGCAGGCCGCGCCGACCTCGACCGGTTCCATCACGGTGAGCGGCACCGTGGCGAGCAGCTACGACGCCTACCAGATCTTTAGCGCCAACGTCGTCGACGGCGACAGCGACGCCAAGATCGCCACCGACCTCACCTGGGCAAGCGACGCCGCGCGCGACGCCGCACTGCCTGTGCTGCACAGCGCCGGCATGCCCAATTCCCAGACCACCGCGCAGGAAGCTGCCGAGTGGCTCAACACCGATTCCCACCTTACGAGCGCGCTGAGCGCACAGCTCGCTCGTTCCCTCCAGAGCTCTGGCGCCGTGTTCGTGGCCCTTAACGCGGGTACGGCGGCCGAGCTGCACTGCGGCTACTGGCTCATCGTCGCCGACGACGACGCCATCGCCCAAGGCGAGGTCGGCACCGCGCCGATCATGGCCCTGGTGGGCGGCAGCGCCGTCACCGTCAAGCCCAAGGCGGCGACGCCCAAGGTTGCCAAGCACGTGCTGGAGGACAGCACCGCCGCATGGCAGAAGGCCGCCGACGCCACGGTCGCCGACGACCTGTACTGGCGCCTCTCTGCCACGGTCCCGGCGGGCCTCACCGCCTACGACACCTACGCGGTGCAGTTCGTCGACACCATGAGCGCGGGGCTCGACCCCTCCAAGGTGGCCGCGAGCATG
>JAIHTM010000045.1 GCA_022713905.1 Collinsella sp. | reverse complement strand
GACCGGCGCAGGACCGGCGGGAATCTCGGGCGCATCGGGGTTGAGCTCGCGGTCGATATACTCCGGGTTCACGCCATGGCCGCCCAGATACTCCATGCCGGGGCCCTGGAGCTCGCCGGACGCAAGCGTCTCGTTGGCAGCCATGCCGGCAGCGTTGCCGGTCTTGACGGCCGAGGCGGCGCGCAGGGCGTCGAGCTCGCGCTTGCACTCCTGGCACATACCGACGGTACGGGCAGCCTGCTCAGCCTCCATGCCGCCGGCCTTTTGCAGCAGGCGCTTGGCGTAGTCGATCTCCTTGTGCGGGGCAAACGGTTTGCCGCAGCGCGAACAGTGCTCGAGCGTGTAGACGCTCTTGCTGGTGAGGTCGTCCTTGCTCATGACGGCCAGCTCAAACTCCTCGGTGAGCTTGATGGCCTCCATGGGGCAGGCTTCCTCGCAGCGGCCGCAAAAGATGCAGCGACCGTAGTCGATCGACCAGGTGATGGTATCGGCCGCAAGGTCGGTGTCCATGCGGATGGCATCGGCCGGGCAAGCCACGCCGCAGGCACCGCAGGCGATGCAGAGCTCGGCATTATGCTCGGGCTTGCCGCGCATGTCCTTGTTGGTGGGGAACGGCGCAAACGGGTACTTGACCGTCGCGTCGCCGGCCTTGGCGTTAACCTTCCAAAGCTTCAGCATATTAGAGCGCCTCCTCATCGAGCGGAGCGGCCATGGTGCCCTCGCCCGCAAGCGGCGACTTGTCGCGCCAGACGTTCTCGAACTGCTCCTTGTCGAGCACGTGGTCGCGCTTGGCGGCGACATCGGTCACCGTCACGCGGTCGGTGCAGGAGTAGCACGGGTCGAGCGAGCCGACGATCAGCGCCGCGTCGCCCACGGTGTTGCCGCGGAACATGTAGCGCAGGACCGGCCAGTTGCTGTACGTGGCCGCCTTGGCGCGCCAACGGTAGCACTTCTGGTTGTTGCCGAGCATGGCCCAGTGCACGTCCTCGCCACGCGGAGCCTCGGTGGCGCCGATGGCGTACTTGTGCGGGGTGTACTCCCAATCCGTGGTAAGGATGGGACCCGACGGGCAGTTCTCGAGCATGGTCTCGATCATGTCAATCGAATCGTAGACCTCCTGGATGCGGACGGCGGTGCGGCCGAAGGCATCGCAGGTGTCGGCCGTGGCGGCGTGCATCTTTTGGACGTCCGGATCGGCGTAGCCGTCGAAGGGATGGTCAAAGCGCACGTCGCGGGCATAGCCCGAGCCACGCATGAGCGGGCCGACCGGCGAGAAGTCGCGTGCGATCTTGCGGTCCAGAATGCCGATGCCACTCGTACGCTCAATAAAGTTGGGCGTGGAGAGCAAGACGTCGACGAGCTCCTGAACCTCGGAGCGCAGCTGGTGGATGGTCGTCAGCGTGGAGAGCTTCTGCTCGGCCAAAATGTCGCGACGAACGCCGCCGATCACGTTGAGACCGTAGGTCTTGCGGTGACCAGAGAGCTTCTCGGCCAGGTCCATAGACTTCTCGCGGACGCGGAAGAACTGCTGGAAGCCGGAGTCGAAGCCAGTGTAGTGCGACGCCAGGCCAATGTTGAGCAGATGCGAGTGCAGGCGCTCGACCTCGAGCATGATGGCGCGGATGTACTGGGCGCGCGGCGGGACATGGATGCCCTGGGCGCGCTCGACGGCCTCGGCATAGGCCACCGAGTGGGCGCAGCCGCAGATGCCGCAGATGCGGTCGGCGAGGAACGTCACGGCATCATAGTTCAGGCGCGTCTCGGCGACCTTCTCCATACCGCGGTGCACGTAGAACAGACGGTAGTCGGCGTCGACGATCGTCTCGCCCTCAACGAACAGGCGGAAGTGGCCGGGCTCGTCGGAGGTAATGTGCAACGGGCCCATGGGGACGAGTGTGGTCTCCTTGCCCTTGGTATCGGCCAAGAACTCGTAGTTTTCCATGTCGCTCGCGGGAGCGGGACGGAAGCGGTAGTCCATGGAGTCCTTGCGCAGCGGGTACAGGCCGCTGGGCCAATCGTCGGGCAGCACCAGGCGACGACGGTCGGGCAGGTCCTCGGGGATCAGGCCGAACATGTCGCGCAGCTCGCGCTCGCCCCACACGCAGGCGGGGACGAACGGCGTCACGGACGGGAACGTCATCTTGGCGGGATCGACCTCGGTGCGCACGGTCACCCAGCCGGGGTCCTCCCCCTCCATGGAGATGACGTAGTACACGGCGTAACGGCCGCACAGACTGCGCTCGTCGTTGCCGATGATCACAGGAATCCAGCCGTAGCGCTCGTAATACAGGTAGTGGACGGCCTCGGGCAGCTTGTCCTGCTTGACGGTAATCGTCAGCTGGTCCTCGCACTGCCACTCGACCTTCTCGATGCAACCCGGAACGGCGCGGCGCAGGGCCTCGACATGGCTCTCGCAGCGGCGGGCGTAGACCTTCTTTTCAGGTTCTGCCATGGCGCTAATTCACCTCGCTTGTCTTGGTCTGGGAGCTAAACACCATGCGGTAGAGAGGAACCTCGTGGAGCTCTTCGACGCTCTGGTTCAAAACGACGGACGTGGCATCCTCGACGCCGCTCGTGATGGCGACCGGCGTGGCGATACCGAACCACATGACCACGATCGCAAGGGCAATCTCGGGGATGATCATGAGGGCGGGCACCTCGTGGCGCTTCATGCCCTCGGGCGCCTTGCCGAAGATGGACTTCAGCGCGATGCCGGTAAGGGCAAAGTACACGCCGGTGAGACCGATGGCCACGAGCACGACCACCCAGATGGGACCGGACTGGACGCCGGCCACGAAGGTGAGGAACTCGGAGATGAACAGGGCGAACGGCGGGAAAGCGGCGAGCGCGAGCAGAGCGACGATGGTGAGCGCGGCCGTGATGGGCGCGATCTCGACGACGCCCTTGATCTTGTTCAGGTCGCGGGTGTGGTAGAGGTGCTGGATGTTACCGGCCATGCAGAAGGCGAGCGCCTTGGTGAAGCCATGGAAGATGCAGTGCAGCAGGCAGGCGGCGATACCGAGCGGACCACCGATACCCAGGCACAGCGCGACCACGCCGACGTTATCGACGGAGGAGTACGCGAAGCGGCGCTTGATATCGTCCTGCTTGAAGATGCACAGGGCGGCCACCAGGATGGACAGCGTGCCCAGGATGAGCAGGAGCGTTCGCGGATAGGTGTCGCCCACCGCGATGATGGACAGGGAGTAGAAGCGGATGATCACCAGCATGGCGCACTTGAGCAGCACGCCCGAGAGCAGCGCGGAGACCGGGCTCGGAGCCTGGGAGTGTGCGTCGGGCAGCCAGGTGTGCATGGGGAACAGGCCCGCCTTGGTGCCGAAGCCGATGACGATGAACGCGAACGCGAGGCGCACGAGCATCGGGTCGAACTGGTCGGCGTAGGGCATGATGGAGGTAAGGAACGCGGCCTCATGCGCGTTGGGCATGATGTCGGCGGCGTTCGCATAGATGAGCAGCGTGCCGAACAGGCCGAAGGCCACGCCGGCGGTGCAGACCATCGCGTACTTCCAAGACGCCTCGAGCGCCTGCTTGTTCTTGTAGATGCCCACGAGGAACACGGTCGACAGCGTGGTGGCTTCGACCGCCGCCCAGGTGAGGATGATGTTGTTGGACAGGCAGGCGAGCAGCATCGTGAAGACGAACAGGCTGAACAGCGCGTAGTACTGCTTGGTGCGCTCGGCCGGCATGGTCTTCTCCTCGATATCGATCTTGATATAGGAGATGGAGTACACGCCGGTGATGAACCCGATGATGCCTACCAGAAGGACGAAGATCGACGAGAGCGAATCGAGATGGAACCACAGGCCCAAAGCGTCGATATTCTGCCCGCTCGAGAGCATGGTTCCCGCGGTGACGACCGAAAGGACGAGGGTCGCCGCAACGGAGATGGTGTTGAGCCCCGCGAAGACGTTGTAGGAAGTCGTCTTGGGGAGCGCAGCCATGACCAGGGAGAACACGAGGGGACAAGCGAGCAGGGCGACCGTCAGCATTGAAACATCCATGGCCTACCCCTTCAATTCGGTCAGGTCGTGCGAGTCGAGCGACTTGGTGTCGTTCCAGATCCTCACGACGACGGCGGACATGATGATGACGGCGAAGATGGCGTCGGTGGCGATGCCGATCTCGATGATCTCGGGGGCCGTGGGTGCGAGCAGGGCGAGCGTCACGTGGCTACCGTTCTCCATAAGGCAGTACCCGAAGATCTGCTTGAGGATGTTGCGCTGCGAGATGATGCACGTGAGGCCGACGAAGAAATGCGCGAAGCTGATGGCGAGGGCCGGAGTAGCCACCTCGGCGGTGGGCAGGCTCAGGCGCGTGACCACCGCGAAGCAGATGGCCACCTCCAGACCGGTGAGGATGATGGTCCAGGCCGGCTTGACGGAGGAGGTCAGCGTGCTATCGGCAGGCGAGCCCATCTTCTTGTAGGCACGGTCGAGAATGAACGGAACGAGGATCACCTTGGTGACGAAGGCCGATGCGGCCCACATGAGAAGCTCGGTGGCACCGGTGGTAATGCCCAGGGTGAGCAGCACGCCCACCAGGACAACCGACTGGATCGCGTACCACTTGATGGCGGACGGGATGGTCTTCGAGACGACCACCATGGTGGAGGTCACGATCAGAAGACCGCCCAGGATATTGACTAACGAATAACCCATGTCCTACCTCCTAACCCATCCAACTAGAGGACAGAGGACCGGCGACGACGACCATGATCATGAGGACGACGAACACGAACGCCATGGCGCGCGGAAGGGGCTGGCCGGCGGCCACGGTCTCGCTCGGCTCACCGGGCAGGACCTTACCCATCCAACGCAGGAACCATGCGAAGGTGGCGACGGTCTCGACGACCATGACGCACACGAGGACGAAGATGACCGTGTTGGAGGCACCAACCGCGAAGCCACCGGAAATGATCTGGAACTTGGAGAAGAACGTGCTCATGGGGGGCACGCCGGCGATAGCGGTCGCGGCGACCGCGAAGCCCACGCCCGTGACCGGGTACTTCTTCATGAGGCCCTGGATCTTGGGCAGCATACGGGTTCCCAGCGTGAAGCTGAGGGAGCCGGCGATGAGGAAGAACAGGGTCTTGGTGAACGCGTGGTTGAAGATGTGCTCGACGGCGCCGTTGAACGCCATCTGGCTTCCGAACACGGAGAGGCCCAGGCCGAAGAACACGTAGGCGAGCTGCGCGATCGTCGAGAAGGCGAGCAGGCGCTTCATATCCTTCTGGGGCAGGTACATGAGGAAGCCGAAGAGCATGGTCACGACGGCGTCGATGATGGCAACCCAACCGACGATCTCGGGGATATCGCCGGCGCTCGCAAGAGCGCGGGCGAACACGCACACGCCGACCTTCACCATGGACGCGCCATGGAGGTAGGCGGAGACGGGCGTGGGGGCCTCCATAGCGGAGGGCAGCCACATGTAGAGCGGGAACTGGGCGGACTTGGCCCAAGCGGCGAACAGGATGAGCAGCAGCACGACGGTCTTCATACCGGCGTCGAGCTGCGAGATTGCGCTCAGCGCGAACGTGCCGGTTCCCGCGAACAGGAAGGCCGCGCCGATGTAGAGTCCCAGAGCGCCGATATGGGTGATGATGAGCGCCTTCATACCGGCCTTCTTGGCCGTGGGCGTCATGTAGTAGCTGATGAGGCCCCAGGAGCACACGCCGGTGATCTCGAAGAAAACGAGCTGGCCGACGATGGTGGAGCTGTAGGCGAGACCGGCCATGGCGCCGATGAACGTGGAGAAGTACACGTAGAAGCGACGACGGGGCGCGTCGGGATGCTCCTTGTTCTTATCGCTCATGTACGGGAACGAATAGATGACGACGAGCAGACCGATAGCGACGAACGCGGGTGCGAGCAGCGTGCTCATCCGGTCGAATATGAAGCCCATGACCAAGGTCTGGCCCATACTCGCCCAGGTTACATCGACCGCGTTCATACCGTTTCCGGCAAACGTCGCAGCCAAGCCAACGGAAGCGACCGTGGCGATGCCGCCGGCGAAGGCGCAGATCCATTTAGCGTAGGGACGCGGCAGCATGACGATGAGCAGGGAGCCCAGCATGGGGACGGCGATCGCCACCATGGCAAAGAGGGACAAGCTCGATTCGATTGACATAGTTTCTCCCTTCTCCCTACACGCCTACGACGACGAAGACGAACGCGAGGACCGCGATGCCGACGACGGCCCAGGTCTGGTTACCGAGCACCTTGAAGCGCGAACGGGAAACGGAGTTCTCGAGCACGCCGCAGACGACGAAATCGACCAGGCACTTGACGAGGAAGACGACGGCGCCCACGAGAGCGGTGACGCCGACGGTCGCGGGCTCTCCCCAGGGGATGAAGATGGAGGTGAACCAAGCGACGACCACGACCTGCTTCATGCCCATGGCGAGCTTCATCATGGCCAGGGACGGGCCGGAGAGCTCGGCGAGCGGGCCCTCCTGGAGCTCCTGCTCGGCTTCGGCCTGATCGAACGGAAGCTTGCCGAGCTCCATGTAACAGGCGGCCGCAAAGGCGACGCCGGCGAGGATGACGGCGACGACGCTCGAGACGTTGCCCGTAACGATGTGCTGACCCATGGTCGCAATGTCCGTGGAGCCGCACACGATGGCGACGGTAAACAGCGCGATGAGCATGGACGGCTCGATGAGCACGCTCATGAGGAGCTCGCGGATACCGCCGAAACCCGCGTAGGCGTTGGAGGAATCCACGCCGGACAGCGCGAAGAAGAAGCGGGACAGTGCGAGCGCGTACATGATGGTGATGGCGTCACCGAAGACGGGCATGGGGCTCTCGAGCGTGAACATGGGCAGGCCCATGGCGAGCATGAACGACACCGCGAGGAACAGCGGCGGCATGATGCGCAGCACGAAGCTCGAGTCGGAACTCACGGACTCGGGACGCGCCATGAGCTTCGCGAGGTCCCGGTAATCCTGAAGGATGGACGGACCGCGGCGATTGTGCATCTTCGCGCGAATCACACGGGCGAGGCCGGAGAAGAAGGGCGCGACCAGCATGACCACGAGGCCCTGCGCTATCGCAAGAACGATGTTCATAATATCCTCTCCCCTCTCTAGACCATGACCACGGCGAGCACGAGGAAGACCACGAGCGCCGCGACGATGTAGCAGATGTATACGGAGTAGTTGCCGCCCTCGATCTTGGAGGCGAGGCCGGCCAGCTTGTCGGCACCCTCGCTCGGTGCATCGACCAGGAAGCGGTCGGGCAGGGGCTCGACGCCCTGGGCGACACCGGTGAGCTTCTGGAACACGTGCGCGATGGACCAGCAGATCTTGGTGCATACCTCGCGCAGGGTATAGAGCGGGCCCATGAAGAGCTCGACGTCGGACGCGAAGCTCGTGGCGACGACGGGCATGTGCTCGTTGGGCTCATAGCCACACGCCCAAGGGTCGGTCTTCTTAGCGGGGGCCTTGGTGCCGAGGCAGGACCTCAACGCAAATGCAAGGCCGATGAGGACCACGAGCGCGATGGCGATCGCGGGGGTGGAGGTGGCGGCACCGGAAATCTCGTTCACGAGAGAGACGCCCGAGGTGGCCGTGACGGCGGAGCCGGCAAGCACGCTCTGGGCGACGTCGCCCAGAACCGGGGCGATGACGGGAGAGCCGATTCCCAGCACCACGCAGATGGCCGCGAGGAGCATCTGCGAGAACAACATCGGAGCCGGGGACTCCTTGGCGTTCGCGGCCTCCTGGGAACGAGGGCTGCTCGCGAACGAGACGCCGTAGGCCTTCACGAAGCACGTGACGGCCAGGGCACCGGTGATGGCGAGGGCGGCCGCGGAGGCGACGGCGAACACCATGACGACCGGGTCGGAGAGCGTCGAGATGTTGAACAGGGACTGGTAGGTGAACCACTCGGAAACGAAGCCGTTGAGCGGCGGGATGGCCGAGATGGCAAGGGCACCGATGAGGAAGCAGACGGCCGTGACCGGCATGCGGCGGAACAGACCGCCCATCTTCTCCATGTTGCGCGTACCCGTGGCATAGAGCAGGGAGCCCGCGCCCAAGAACAGCTCACCCTTGAACATGGCGTGGTTGAGCGTGTGGTAGAGGGCGGCCATGAGCGCGATCGTCGCGATGACGTCGTTGCCCAGGGCGTGCGCCGTCATGGACGCGCCGACACCGAGCAAGATGATGCCGATGTTCTCGACGGAGTGGTAGGCCAGCAGGCGTTTGATGTCGTGCTCGTGGAGGGCGTAGACGACGCCCAGGACCGACGAGATGGATCCGAAGACCAGGACCATGAGGCCCCACCAGAGCTGGACGCCCGAACCCGCGAGCAGGTCCAGACCGACCTTGAGGATTCCCAGGATGCCGATCTTGATCATGCCGCCGGACATGAGGGCGGACACGTTGGACGGCGCCTCGGGGTGCGCCTGGGGCAGCCAGGAGTGCAGCGGGATGATACCGGCCTTTGCGCCGAATCCGAAGAACGCGAGGACGAAGCACACGGAGGAGACGGCGGGTCCAAAGTCATGCGTACGGAAATCACTGAAGCTGAAGGAACCGCCCACGCCGTTGGTCATGAGCAGGAAGCTCGCCATGATGAGAACGAAGCCCACGTGCGCGATGACGAAGTAGAGCCAACCGCCCCTAATGGAGTTCTTGTTCTCCTCGATAACGACAAGGAAGTAGCTCGTAAGGGACATGAGCTCAAAAGCGACCAGGAACCAGAACACGTTGTCGGCGGTGATGACGAGCATCATCGAGGCGACGAAGGTGTTCATGAAGAAGCCGGCGCGCCCGACCTTGCCCGGGTACTCGTCGAAGTAGGACAGACCGTAGATGAAGCCCGCAAAGGCGAGGATTGAGATGAGGACCACGATCAGGCCCGCAAGGCCGTTGAGCAAGAGCTCGAGACGGGCGAACGGGAAAAAGAAGACCGTGTTGAGGGACGAAACGTCGCCAAGCACGGCCTCGAGGCCCGCGATGAACGACAGCACGGCCGCGACGGCGCCGATAAGGCAGCCGGCGGTCTTGGCGGCGTTATCGGCCTTAATCAGCAGAACCGAGGCGAGCGCACCGATGCACGAGACGGCAAGCGATGCGATAAACAGCGTCATGCTATCCATTGTTTACGCTCCCTTCTGCTTTCTCGGACAGACCCTGGGCCACAGCCGCCACGTCGACGGCAGGGCCGTTCTGAATCGAACGCAGGCGCTTGGCCTCGTCGAGTTCGCGATCTGCCGCGCCGCCCATGACGGTGAGCGCCTTGGTGGGGCAAGCCGCTACGCAGTGCGGACCCTCGGGGTCGAAGGCGCACAGGTCGCACTTGACAGCGCAGGTGTACTGGCCGGGAGCCCACGTAAGCAGGCTGCTCAGGGACTTAGGATACGAAGGCGTCGGGTCGCACATGCCTGCGACACCGGCGATAGACGTGCCATCGGGATGGATGGCTCCGAAGGGGCACGCGATGGCGCACAGCCTGCACCCGATGCACTCCTGCTCCTTGACGTGGATGCGATCGCCATCGTGCTCGATGGCATTCACCGGGCAAACCTCGGCGCAGGGGGCACCCTCGCAATGGTGGCAGGCAAGGGCGGCCGAAATACCGCCGGTCTTCACGAGCGCCAGGCGCGGCGTATCCTGAAGACCCTGCATCCGGTGGGCGTCGGCACAGGCGGACTGGCATGTTCCGCAGCCGATGCACCTCTCCGGGTTGATGTCGATGAAGCGGTTCATCCCCACTTCCTTTCAAAATAACGGGCCGGGCTCCCGAACGTACGGGACGCCCGGCCCAAAAAGCCAACGAGAACGGGACTACACGATTTGATTCACGTGCGTCTCGTCGTCGAACTTGGCGGCGCCGGGCTCAACGTCCTGAGGAGCGGCGGCATCCACCAGAGCCTGCTTGAGCTCGGTGTACTGACGCTCCACCTCGCCCTCGGCCCAGACCTGGTCGGCAATGGCGTCGACCTGGCAGGCGGAGAACTTGTCCTCGGGCGTATGCGAGACCGGGTCGACCTTGTGCATGGTCAGCTCGTTGCACTTGCCGATCCACCACTGGTAGGTCATGTAGACCGTGCCCTTGTTGATGCGATCGCTTATGTCGGCGCGGCTGTATACCTGGCCGCGGCGGCTGTGGATCGAGACGATGTCGCCGTTCTTGATGCCGCGCGCCTGGGCGTCCGCGGGATTCATGCGAACAAAGCCGGGCTCGTCGGCGAGCAGCGCCAGCGTCTTGCAGTTGCCGGTCATCGAACGGCAGCTGTAGTGGCCGACCTCGCGGACGGTGCACAGAATGAGCGGGTACTCATCGTCAGGAAGCTCGGAGGGCGCCTCCCAGTCGTGCGCCATCAGGTTGGCGCGACCGTCCTTGGTGGTGAACTTGCCACCAGTGAACATGTCGGGCGTACCGTGGTCGTTCACATCGGTGCTCTTGACCGGCCACTGGGCGTAACCGCCCTCGGGAGCCATCTTCTCGTAGGTTGCGCCCACAAAGTTGGGGCACAGGCTAATGCACTCGTTCCAGATCTGCTCGGTGTTGTCGTAGTGCATGGGATAGCCCATGCGCGTAGACAGGTCCGCGAAGATCTCCCAGTCGTGGCGGCACTCGCCCTTGGGCGGAACGGCCGCGTCAAAGTGCTGGAAGCTACGGTCGGATGCGGTAAAGACACCCTCGTGCTCGCCCCAAGAGGTAGCGGGCAGGATGACGTCGGCGAGCATGGTCGTCTGCGTCATAAAGATGTCCTGGCAGATGAACAGATCCAGCTCGGAGAGCGTCTTGCGCATACCGGCCGAATCGGGCTCGGTCTGCACCGGGTCCTCGCCGTAGTTGTAGAAGCAGTGCACCTTGCCCTCGTCGACCAGGTGGCCCAGGTCGGTGAGCTTGTAGCCCTCCTCGAGCGGGAGCTTTTCCTCGGGCACGCCCCAGGCCTTGGCAAACTTGGCACGCACTGCGGGGTCGGTGACTTTCTGGTAGCCAGGGTACAGGTTGGGCAGCATGCCCATATCGCAGGAGCCCTGGACGTTGTTCTGACCGCGCACGGGCGCGAGGCCGGAATTGGGTTTGCCGATCTGGCCGGCAACGCAGGCGATGGAGGCGATGGTGTGCACCGTCTTCAGGTTCTGCTTCTGCTGGCATACGCCCATGCCCCAGCCAATGATGGCAGAGGGCTTCGCCGTGGCGTACATCTCGGCAGCTTGGTGGATCAGCGCGGGCTCGACACCCGTGATGTCCTGTACGGATTCGGGAGTGTAGTTCTTGATGGTCTCCCACCACTCGTCAAAGCCGTTCGTATGCTCGGCGACGAATTCCTTATCGTAGAGGCCATCGTTGACCAAGCAGTTGGCAAAGGCGTTGAGGAACGCAACGTTGCAACCGTTCTTGATCGGAAGGTAGAGATCGGCGATACGCGCGGTTTCGATATGGCGCGGGTCGGCGACGATGATCTTGCAACCCTTTTCTTTGGCTCGCACGATACGCCTTGCGACGATGGGGTGCGAATCGGCAGGGTTATAGCCGAAGAGGAAAATGCAGCCCGCATCCTCCATACCGGGGATGGAGCATGACATGCAACCTGAACCAACCGTGTCCATCAGACCGAGGACAGTAGGGCCGTGTCAAGTACGGGCGCAGTTGTCCACGCTGTGGGTGCCGATGCACGCACGCGTAAACTTCTGCATGACGTAGTTCGCCTCATTGCCGCCGCCTCGCGAAGAGCCGGTGGTCATGACAGCGTTAGGACCATATTCGTCAATTATGGCCTGCATCTTAGATGCGGTGAAATCCAGTGCCTCGTCCCAGCTTACGCGCTCAAGATCCGCGCTCTTAGTGCGGCGGATCATCGGGTGCAGTACGCGAGGAGTCAAGATCTTGGTGTCGTTGATGAAGTCGTAGCCGCTCATGCCCTTAAGGCACAGCTCGCTCTGGTTGGTGATGCCGTTGAGCGGTTCGGTACCCACGACCTGGCCGTTTTGGACCAAGAGGTTAAACTGGCAACCGGCGCCGCAGTACGGGCAAATCACTTTATGCTTCTCCATGACACCCTCCTTCCTTTCTCTGCTACCGAATACTCGGTACTTATTTGACAATCATTGGGCCTGTCGCCCGACGCTTACGCCTCGTTTTCGATGGTGGCGCGGGCACGCTCGGCAGTCAGTTCTGCCAGACGCTCCTCGTCTACCAGGGTGAGGCCCTTGGTCGGACACGCCTCGGCACACGCCGGACCGCCGGGACGGTCCACGCACAGGTCGCACTTGAGCACGAAGCTCTTAGTCTGCGAACCCACGCGAACGTCACCCATCAAGACGGGGACCTGCGTGGTCGCCACGCTCACGGCGCCAAAGGGGCATGCCATGACGCAGCTCTTGCAGCCGATGCAGTTGTCCTCGTTGACGCCGATGCGATGGTTCTTTGGATCAAAGAACAAGGCGCCCGTGGGGCAGGCCTTGGCGCACGGAGCGTCCTCGCAGTGGTGACATGCCACCGGCGCGGAAATCTCGTAGGTGCGCGTTACGCGCAAGCGAGGTGCGGCGATGTTGCCGGGAATATCGTGCGCCTCGATGCACGCCGCCATACAGGTTTGGCACCCAATGCAGCGTGAAGAATCAGCCACGACTCGTTTATTGCCCATGTTGTTCACTCCCTCCTGAATCCCATGCCGGAGAGACCCTGTCGACGTTGCCCCGGACCGCCCGTGGTCCGGCATCGACGAATCGAATGCATGCGGCGAAACATGCACTCGGTAGAGTTTCTCCAACGATATACAGGTTAAATATACGCAGTTGCAGGGGGCAAACTTGAGCATAGGCCCTGCAATACGGGTGTATTGCAGGGGTTTTGGCAGGTTGGAATTATTCTCTAGAAGCTATAAAGGTGAGTGTATTACATGCGTACGCCTCAGAGATTTTTATGCGCTCTCATTTTGGATGTACTACGCTTGTATTCGTGTTTATGGTTATCAACTTGAGTGAAATAAAGTAATCGTTATAAGATGCTCAAGTATCGGCACATGCCGCATTTGACCGACTATATTGCACGCTCATTTAGGGGGCCAGTGATGTCATCGACTAAAAAAGAGCCATCCTGCAGGTGCGCATTCGCGAGGAAGACAAGCAGCATGCCGAGCATCTCTACGATGCCATGGGCACATCGCTCGCCGAGGCTGTCCGCTTATTTGTCGCGCAAAGCATTTTGATGCGCAAGCTCCCCTTTCAGCCGGTCGCCGTGCGCTCAAAGAACGGCACCGCCGCCTATGGATCGCTCAAAGCATATGGTGACCCCAATCGCCGCTCCGAAGAGCGCAATGCCTGGATTGAGTACCTTGCCACAGAAAGCGACGATTCGATTTTGGGTCCCGAGGAAGTAGATATCCATGAGTAGCACCATCATCGACGAGACCGTCATCCTGCGCTACCTGCTTGACGACGACGAGGTTCTGTCACCGCGCGCCGCCAAGGTCATCGCCACGCGCACCGCTCGCGTCTACCCCGAAATCATCACGCGCGTCGTGGTCACACTGCGCGACGTCTATAAGGTTCCCCGCGTTGAGATTACTGCGGCCATGAAGAGGTTGCTCGATGACGTCATGGTCGACGAGCCCACCGTTGTCGCCCTTGCCGTCAAACTCTTTGGCAAGACCCATATGGACTTTACCGACTGCCTCCTCGCAGCCCGAACCGCCATCTACAACGATGATGTCGTGAGCTTTGGCAAGCCCATCATCCAAGGCATGATCGACTACCGCCGCCAGCGCCAAACCGCCGCCGACGCCCGCGACCGCGCCGCCGAAGCCCGCAGCCGAAGCACCGACTCCACCATCGACAAACTCCGCCATCACGGTCGCCACTAACCCCATCCCCACCTGAGTTGCGGTGAAATACGGACTG
>JAIHTM010000044.1 GCA_022713905.1 Collinsella sp. | reverse complement strand
CTTTCTTTTTGATGTGACATGCGGGACTGTCCCTTTGTCACATTATGCGAACTGGCTCAGATAGAGGTCGGCGTAGGCACCCTCGGCAGCCAGCAGCTCCTTATGCGTGCCCTGCTCGATAATGTTGCCGTGATCCATGACCAAGATCAGGTCGGCGTCCACGATCGTCGACAGGCGGTGCGCGATCACAAAGCTCGTGCGCCCGCGCATGAGCGCGTCCATGGCACGACCGATGGCAAGCTCGGTACGCGTATCCACGCTTGAGGTCGCCTCGTCCAGGATGAGAATCGCCGGGTTATTGAGCAGCACGCGTGCGATGGTCAGCAGCTGACGCTGGCCCTGGCTGATGCTCTCGGCATCGTTGGCCACGCGCGTGTCGTAGCCCTGCGGCATGGTGCGCACAAAGAAGTCGACCTGCGCGGCACGAGCGGCCGCGACAATCTCCTCGCGCGTCGCCTCGGGGCAGCCGTAGGCGATGTTTTCGGCAATCGTGCCATCGAACAGCCAGGCGTCCTGCAGCACCATGCCAAACCGCTGCCGTAGCTCGCCGCGGTCCATGCGGCTCGTATCCACGCCGTCGAGCGTAATACGCCCGCCGTCAATCTCGTAGAAGCGCATGAGCAGGTTGATGAGCGTCGTCTTGCCCGCGCCCGTGGTTCCCACCACGGCAATCTTCTGGCCCGGCTCGGCGGTAAACGACACGTCGCGCATAAGCGGCTTGTCGGGCGAATAACCAAAGCGCACATGCTCAAAGGAGACGCGGCCCTCCACGCGACCCGGCAGCTTGGCGGCCTTGTCCGGCAGCGGATCGGCCTCCATCTCGGGCTCATCGAGCAGGTCGAACACGCGCTCTGCACTCGCCAGCGCGCTCTGCAGCGAGTTGAAGGTAAACGACAACTGCGTCATGGGCTCGGACGCCTCGTAGATAAACTGGAAGAACGCCTGGAACACGCCGACGGTCATGTGACCGGCAACCAGCATGCTGCAGCCCACAAGCGCAATAACGATCTGCGCCAAACGGCCGATAAAGCGCACTGCGGGGCCGACAGCATTGATCATAAAGTCGGCCTTGGTGCTCACACGAGCCAGTTCCTTCGAAGCCTCGTGCACCTCAGCGGAGCTCTGACGTTCGCGGTTAAACGCGCGGATCACCAGACGGCCCGAATAGCCTTCCTCGACCGCACTCGTAATCTTGGACACCCACTCCTGGCGCTCGCCCGTCACATCGTGTGTGCGGCGCGAGACGACCTTCGTCACCAGCAGCGACAGTGCCGTAAAGAACAGAAAGACGAGCGTAAGCTGCACGCTGAACACGAACATCACGCTCACAGCACCAACAACCGTGCCGATCGACACGAGCAGCTGCAGCAATCCGCGCTGCATGCTCTCGGACATCTTGTCCAGGTCGTTGGTCGCGCGGCTGACGACCTCGCCGGGACGATGCGCGTCAAAATAGGCGAGCGGCAGACGGTTGAGCTTTTGCGCGATGCGGTTGCGCAGGCGCAGATTGAGGCGTTCGGCCACGCTCGACATCAAAAAGCTCTGGAGCGCATAGAACGAGGCAGCGGCAGTCCAGATCATAAAGTAGACGAAAATGGTCTTGCCGCAGTTCTCCCAGGTGATGCTGAAAGTGGTGTCGTTGGCAAACGCCACCTGAATGTGGCCCCACAGCTCATCGATCACGCGGGCGCTATATGCCGGCGCGGCGGTGTTAAAGATGACATAGAACACAATGCTCGCGAACACGATATAGAAGCGCCAATGGTCGCCGGCGGCCTCGCTCCACAGGCGGCGCACCGTCGCCCAGGTGTCGCGGGGCGTCTCGTCCTCGTCTTCGTCGTCCACGTCGCGCATGCGCTCTGCCTCGGCGCGGGCGCGCTCGTCCTCGGCACGTTCGTTTTCCTCGTAGAGCGCTTGGCGGCGAGCCTCGCGCTCGGCTGCAGCCTTGGCGGCGTCATCCAGCTCGGTCGACGCGGCAGCCGTTTCCTCGACCAGTCCCGCGGCAGCGGCGTCATCAACGCCGCCCTGCTTCTTGAGCTCCTCGGTCATGCTACTCACCTCCCTTCATCTGCGATTCCGCGATAGCGCGGTACACCTCGCAGGTTTCCATGAGCTCGTCGTGCGTGCCTAGGCCCACGATCTCGCCGTCTTTGAGCACCACGATCTGATCGGCATGCAAAATAGTCGAGATACGCTGCGCGATGATGAGCACCGCGGCATCGCGCGTCTCGTCCTGCAGCGCATGGCGCAGTGCCGCATCGGTCTTAAAGTCCAGGGCCGAAAAACTGTCGTCGAAGATATATAGATCGGCGCGCTTCATGAGTGCGCGGGCGATCGCCAGGCGCTGGCGCTGACCGCCCGAAAAGTTCGTGCCGCCCTGGGCCACCGGAGTATCGAGCCCCTGGGGCTGATCGAGCACAAAGGTGCTCTGGGCAACCTCCAGCGCATGGAGCATGTCAGCCTCGGTCGCGCCCTCATTGCCAAAGCGCAGGTTGCTTGCAACGGTGCCCGAGAACAGCCACGCCTTCTGCGGCACGTAAGCGATATGCCCGCGAATCTCACCTTGCGAAAGGTCGCGCAGGTCAACGCCGTTCAGGCGAATGGCGCCCTTCGTGGCATCGTGGAAGCGAAGCAAGAGCTTGGCCACCGTCGACTTGCCCGAACCCGTCGAGCCTACAATCGCCGTGGTCTGGCCACGGCGACAGGCAAAGCTCAGGTCGCACAGGGTATCCTCGTCGGCATCGTCAAAACGGAACGACATGTGGTCGAACACGGCCACCGCATCGGCACCGTCAACAGGCTCCGCTGCACACGTGTCCAGCGTGCGCTTGCCGTCCACGATGCTCGGCTCAATCTCCAACACCTGCTGCGCACGGTTCAGGCATGCGGCGGCGCGTGGGAGCGTCAGAATCACCATCTGCGCCATCATCACAAAGAACAGGATCAGGATCGCATACTCCAGCACGGCCGAGATGCTGCCGATTTGCATGGCATGGACGCCCACGCGGTTGCCGCCCACCCACAGCACCGCCACCTCGGCGATGTTCATCAAAAAGAAGCTGGAACTGTCGAGACCCACAAACAGGTGGTTGACCTTGATGGCGTTGGCCGCGTAATCGCTAAACACCTCGTCCAGGCGCTGCTCCTCGTGGCGCTCCTTGTTAAATGCGCGGATGACGCGCACGCCCACGATGTTCTCGCGCAGCACCACGTTCATGCGGTCGATAAAGCTCTGCAGGCGCATAAAGATCGGCGCGGCGTTAGCCACCGTAAAGACCGCCGCCACCAGCACGATCGCAACGACCACGCCCAGCAGCGTGCCCATGGCGGGATCGATGAACCAAGCAAAGATGATGCCTGCCACGGCCAAGAACGGCACCGGCAGCACCAGCTGAATCGTCTGAAGGACAGCTTGCTGAATCACGTTGATGTCGTTGAGCGAGCGCGTGATCATCGAACCCGTGCCAAAGCGTTCAAAGTCGCTGGCGGACAGCTCGAGCGACTTGTCGTACACGGCATTGCGGATATCGCAGGCCACATTGGCGGCCAGGCGCGCCGAAAGATAACAGCCCAGCACCGTGCCGCCGCTGGCCATGCCGGTCGCGATAAGCATGTACAGGCCGTTGTGTAAAATATAGTCGATATCGCCCGTGGTAATACCGGTGTTGACCATGTTCGCCAGCATCGTGGGAACCAACAGCGTACCGACGTTATCTATCAGCACCGCAAACAGCGTCACCGCAATCAGACCGCGGTACGGCCTCATAAACCTCATTAAGAGTCGCATGTGTCCCCCTCGCCCTTATCGTCTGTCTCGTTCTCGGCGGCCACTTGCCGTTTAAATGCCTCGCACTCTTCGTTAAGAACATGGGAGAACTTACCGACCAAGCGCATGATCTCGCGCTGTTCCCACGGCTCGAGCGCCTCGAATGCCTGTTGCTCGGCTTTTTGCGCCGGCAACGCGTAGCGCTTGGCAAACTGCACGCCTTCTTCGGTCAGTCGCACAACCTTGTTCTTACGACTGCCCTCGGCAAACTCCAACGTCGCAAGCCCTCGCGCCCTAAGCGTCTTGATCGCCGAATTGATGGTCTGTTTGCTGTAGAACCATTCACTCGTCAGCCGACTCACGGCAACGCTTCCGCCCGCTGCACTCGTGTCGACGAGCATCCAGTAGGCGCAGTCCGAAAGACCGCAGGCGCGCGCGAACTCCGAATAGATACGGTCAAGCCCGTTGAGCATTCGGTCGAAATCGACCAGGCTAACTGCACCATTCATCTCTCCCACCATTCGATAGTCCGAGTTTTGACCAATTTATATCTCTACATTAGTCCGAGTTTTGACTATCGTCAATAAGCTCGTTGTTTATAGTCGGCCCTACATAAGCATATCGACAAAAAGACCGCCGGCGCGGGGGCGGCGCCGGCGGTTGCGAGAGAATATCGATTGTTGGCTGTTAAGCAGCGACGGCCTCGTAGACCGTAGCGCCCGAGAAGCTATCGTGCAGGCTCTTGCCGCAGATCCAAGGCAGCTCGACGACCTCGCAGACCGTGTTGACCAGCTCGGAGCAGTCAGTAAAGTGGCCCTTATCGTTGAGGGCCTCGCAATCCTGAACACGCCAATAGCCATCGGTGTGCGTGATGTAGTACTCGTGATCGTTGATCGACACGAAAGCGCGCGTCTTGGAACGCAGCAGCTTCAGAAATCCTTCGAAGTCGGTCTCGACGACATCTCCAGCCTGAAACATGATGTTACCTCCTGGCCCGGCGCCACCATGGCGCGTTGATAAACGTTGGTACTCCTTTAGTAAAACCTTTATCAGAGGTTATGCGTCCATCATTTAGGCAAGTGGTAAAAAACCGCAGGGTAGACGGGATAAAACGTTTAACCACCCCATTGGTTTATCACATTCCGACAGCTGTTTTATGCAAACCTACTATTCCGATTGGCAGAAAACGTTATTCCGCAATGTCGGCGCGATTACTGTTTTGGCGCAGCGGGTACAAGCGGGGCATCCTAAATCCAAAGCAAGGAGGACCCATGGAGACCATCGAGGCGCTCATCCATCGTCGCAGCTGCCGCAAATACAGCGATCGCCCTGTCGAGGCAGAAAAACTCGCACGAATCATCGAAGCCGGTCAGTACGCGCCAAGCGGCATGGGGCGCCAGCCGGTGACCTTTGTCGCCGTTACCGACCCGGCGACCGTCGAGCGTCTCTCGCAGCTCAACGCCCAAGTTATGGGTAGCGAGGGCGATCCGTTCTACGGAGCCAAGACCGTGATTGTGGTGCTGGTCGACCGCAACGTGCCCACGCATCTGGAAGATGGCTCACTCGCCATGGGCAACCTGCTCAATGCAGCCTACGCTTTGGGCGTCGATTCGTGCTGGATTCATCGCGCGCACGAGGTCTTTGACTCACCCGAGGGTCTGGAACTGCTGGCCAGCTGGGGTCTGCCCGCCGACGGCAGCCTGCGCGGCGTGGGCAACTGCATCTTGGGCTATGCCGAGGACACGCTTCCCGAGGCCAAACCGCGCCGCGACAACGTGGTGTACGTCAAGCAGGCTGTTCCGCCGTTCTAACGAACGGCGGACCCGTTGACGCTGTTGGCAACCGAGTAGGAGCCGACTCCTGATTTCCGCATAGCATCAGCCTAGGCTAATCGCTCGATCGCAAATGCTCAGAGCGGCGGGGCGGTGAGTGACGATAATCACCGTGCGGCCGAGCGCCCGCAAACGGTCGAGCATCTCGCGCTCAGTCGCCTCGTCGAGCGCCGAAGTGCACTCGTCGAGCAGCAACACCGGAGAGCCAGCGTAGACAGCGCGGGCCACGGCAAGTCGCTGCATCTGACCCTCGGAAAGACCGCTGCCGCGCTCGCCCAGCGGCGTATCCACGCCTTGAGGCAGCGAGTCCACAAATTCAAGCGCGCAGGCGGCGTAAAGGGACTCGTCAAGCGCGGAGTCCCCTGCCCCGCCACGATCCGCCAGCGTGACGGCATCGCGAACGGTGCCGCTCATGAGCATGTTGCCTTGCGGCACATATGCGAAAGTCCCGGGCGCAAGGTCGGCAGCGACGATCGCCTCCACGGCAGCATCTGCGCCGCCGGGCCCCGCGAACTCCACCTCGACCGTACCCTCGGCGGGATCCTCCATCCCGAGTGCGAGCATGAGCATTGTGGACTTGCCCACGCCCGAGGGCCCTGTCACGGCAACAAACTCGCCCGCGCGGACCTCAGCATCAAAACCATCGAGCACGCGTTGCCCGCCCGCATAGCCAAAGCAAACACCGCGAAACCGTAGGGCGGCAAACGAAGTGCCGCAGGCAGACCTACGCTCGCCGCGGGTAGCCGGCTCCACGGCACGAAGTCGCTCGCAGCTGGCAGACATCGCCGCCGACTGCGGAAAGAGGCCCGACAAGCTTGCAAACGGAGCCCGCACCTGTCCCACAAGCTGAACGAGCGCCATCAAGGTTCCGTAGCTCACCCGTCCGGTAAGGATGCCCCAGCAGCCGTATCCAAAACCAGCAAGATAGCTCAGCTGCATAGCCAGATTGAAAACGGAGCCGGACGCCGCCTTGCCGCCGGCGCGCCTCTCGCGCGCGGTGAGCTGCTCGCCCATAAGGTCGCCAAGCCCCTCCATAACGCGCCCGGCAGCGCCAAAGGAGCGGATCACCACCAAGCTCTCGAGCGTCTCTTGCAGCCGCGCACGCATGGATCCCTCTGCCGCCTGCGCAGCAGCATGTAAGCCCTTAAGCCAGCGACGCATGACAAGAGACCCCGCCACGCCCAGCGCGCCCGCCACAACAAAGAGCGCGGCAAGCGCGGGCGCAACCGCAAACATCAAGACCAGTGCGGCAACGGCGCGCACCAGCATAGAGGTGGCCTCAGGCACGATTGACACCACGGACTCGGCAACGCACGAGACATCCGAGGTGAGCACGCTCGCCACCTCGCCCGAAGCCCGCCCTTCCGGCAAGCGCCCGGCACTCATCACGGCGCCGGCCGCGCGGGTGCGCAGCGCGTTCTCCATACGCGCCTGAGCAGACTCCGAAAGCCACCTCGATGCCGCCGAAAGCACCACCTGCGCCAAAAGCGCCGCCGCAAACAAAGCGAGCGCCGGCCAAAACGCAGCTGAGTTCTGCGCGACGGCGGCGTCGACCGCCCGCTGCATGAGTAACGCGTAGCCCACGGCGATTAACGCCGAGGCGCAGCGCGTAACGCAGAGCGCCCACACCAACCGAACCTCGCGCCCGCAGACGGAGGCTATCCAGCGAAGATCCTTCACCTGAGCCCCGCTTTTCGTACGGCGCGACCCAGCGCAGCCTTTGCGCGCTTAAGCCCGCAACGCACAGGCCAGATCGCCAGCCAAGCGCGTGCATAGGCGAGCCAGCCACGGCTATGCGGATCGCAATGCTTGTCGCCGCGCCAAAACTCCTCGAGCCTGCCCAGAACGGCCGCCTCGGGCACATCCTCGACCTCGAGGCAGTTGTCACCCAAGATTCTGTATCCCCCGTCGACAACCTCGATCACCCGATGGAGGACGTAGGCGTCGCCGCGCCGATACAGCGCCACATCGAGCGGGCGCAGTCGCCCCTCGCACGGCCGCACAGCAATCGTATCCCGGCGATCGCGCAGCATGGGCCACATGCTCACGCCCGCTGTCGTGCTCACCCACACGCCATCGCGCGCCAGCACGGTATCGATCCCGCAGGACGCATCGCCGGCAGCACCGGACAAGCTTTTCCTCAAACACTCGCCCATGCTATTCCTCGTCCTCGTGCATTACGGTCGAGAGCTCTGTGCGCAGGCGCGCCGTCCGCGTAAACGGCTTTACCACCAGGCGATACACATACACTCCGGGCAAGAGCCACGGTGCACGCTTAAGCACGGGATATCCCTGCTGCAGCTTCTTGAGCGGCGGGAAGGCGCGCTTGAGCAGGTAACGGGCACGAGAGCCCTTCTTTCCGCCCTCGGCCGCCTCCTCCTCGAGCTGGTTTCGCACGTTATTGGCGACCGTGCCGTATGTGCCGCTGCCGAGCATGTAGGCAAGCATCCGCTCCACATCTGGCGCCAACGCTCCACCATCGCCGGCAAGCGCACGGCCGCAGGCGTCCTTCTCCATCACAGTCTGAGCGACACGACGCAGGTCAGCCTCAAAGTCAGCCATTCCCAGCTTCTGCAGCTCGCAGTCCAGATACGCACGGTCCGTCGAGCCGCCCCAAGCGCGCATGAGCGCCCACTCATCCGCAAGTCCTCGCACGCCGTGCCCCGATGCAGAGTAATGCTTGAACATATGCGCGATGTGGAAGAGGTACGCGTCCTCGCGCGCAAACCCGTAGGCGAGTCCGGATGCGCCCTCGACGCGTCGCGCCTTTGCCCATGGATCCGCGTAGTACTTCCACCACGCAACCTCGGGGTTGGCGAGCACGCGGTGCGGCTCAAAGTTGAGAAACGGGGCCTTCTCGTACGAGTCGTGGTTGCCCGTGCCAAAGTGAGCCGTCGTAAACCCTTGGCTCTCCATTATGCGCCGCAGCTCGCGGGCATCGGCCTCGGTCGCCGCGGCCACCGAGCCGTCCTCGCGAGCATGCCCAAACAGAAAATCGTTATCGCACATCCAGCGCATCTCGGGACGCGGATAGGCATGCGACGTCACCACGCCCTTGAGCGGCAGGTGAGCGAGCCCCGACTCGTCCATAGCGGCAAAGACGGCCTCGCGCTCCATGTCAAAGACCGCATGGCGCATGAGGTTTTGGTCAACCTCCGCCTGCCAACGCGCCCGTTCGGCCGAGTCCGCCTCGGGAGAGGAAGCGACCGCAAACGCGCAGGTCGTCGCTACCGAGTTCCAATGCGCGAGGGCAAATAGGCCATCCCACGTCACCCCCGTCGGCAACGGGGCTGGCGCCTCTCCGCGCAACGCGCAGGAGAGCAGGTGCAGGAGATAAAGCGATTGGTTGTCGAGTACAGATGTCACGCGGGACTAACCTTCCGCGAGCCCGGCTTCGCGCATGCGCGCGATAAACGCATCCACGTCCTGGCATGCGCGTTCGGGATCGACCTCATACTTAGCCGCGATGCGATCAGCAATCGCCGCCTCGTCAAGTCCCTCCTCCACGCCGCGCCAGATATCGGCGCCCGTGCCGTTGAGCTTTACCATGCCATGAAACGACTTGCTGGCCTCGCCCGTGGCGATGGCGACGGCCTGTCCGGCAACGTCGCGCATAACAAATCCCTGCTTAATCCTCATGCGAGGCACTCCTTACATAATTGTGGTAATCCAGGCCGGTCAAGCCCTCAAAGCTCGCACGGACGGCGTCCTCGGACATATCGCACGCAAGCTCATACACCGGCACGCGCGCGAGCATGGCATCCAAGAGGTCGAGCGTGAACGCCGCGGCGCCCGCCTCCGGTGGAAAGTAAATCTGCCGCATTATCTTATCGAGATTGAGCGCGGCGCTCGCCGGGTGAATAGAAGATGCGCCCGGCTCGCTGCGGGACAGCAGCACGATGCCAGCGAGCGGGGCAGAGTCATTGCGCTGCCAGCCCTCTTTGCCGGCCCACGGCGTGCCATAGACCACTGGCAGCTCTTCGCGACACTCCGGAATGCGAACAAACGGCTTGTCCCCGTTTATCACCTGCACGGCATCGCCCAGGTACTGGCGCCACAGGCGAATATGGGTCGACTTGCCCGTACCGCTCGGCGCGGTAAAAAGATAGGCACGTCCCTCAAACTCGATAACCGCGCCATGGGCCAACAGCCGATGCTGCTCGGGCAGGCGATTCGCAATCGCGCGCTGCACCGCCAGCGTCTCCAGATAGGCATCGGTCCAGTCCGTACCCTCGGTGGCCATATCGCGCTCAAAGTTGATATCGGTTTGCGTCGCGCCAATTTCAAAGTCAACGGCCAAAGGCGCATCTACCACATAGTCCTTGCAGAGACGCCCGACCATCGCATGAAGCGGACAGACCCGCACGACCAGGTCTGCCACGCATATGCAAAACGGCGCAAGACCGGCCGAAATGTCTTTGTCCGTATTCATGCGACCCCTATTTTGGTCTGTGACATGCCAAATGCGGCCCGACGACGCGCTGTCGTCAGACCGCGAGAAAACAGAAGCTAGTAGTAACCCGTCCACATACCTTCATTTGAAGAACTATTTCCAGAATCCCCACCAGAGTTGTCGTTGCCACCCTGGCCGTTATTGGAATCGGCATCGGATGATCCGTTGGCATCGACGACATTGTCGGCCGAGCCGTCGTCCTTTCCGCCGCCACGATCAGCCTTCTGCGAAGACGCCGATCCGTCAGACGACTTGGCGTTTGAGCCATTTGACCCAGACGCTGATGACTCGCCGTCTACCGCGGCCTCTGCTTTCTTTGAGTCAGTTGCGCCCTCAGTTGAATTGGCAGTTTTGTCCGTCTTGTGCTTGTCTACAACCGTTTCAGCAGGTGCATCATTACGCGCGCTGCCTCGTACAGTCGAAAAGGTCACGATAACGCCCGCGGCGACAGCAACCATCAAGACAATTACAGCGATTATCACTTTGAAATTCGGCGTATTTCTCGCCTTCGAATGCGCTCCGTGTTTTTCCGTATAACTCACTGAATCACCTGCTCGAAAAGAAGGGGCCCCGACGAGACGGTCGAGGCCCCTTCCTCAATCAAATTGAACGTCCTCGTTCAACCTACTACCTATTAGGGTCTATTGGGGTCGACAACAGTATCCGGAAGATCACCAGATGCCGTAACGACGTCTTCCTTATCGATTTCAATAATCTCGATAGACGGCTCAGAGTACTCGTTGTTCATAAATAAATCCTTTCTAATTAGACCCAAGAATCCCATTTGCGTATGCAAGGTCATCGGCAGAGGCAAAAGAATCATTCTGAATTGCCTTTGCGACCTGATCGACAGAGCGCGACCTGGACTGGTCTTTTACCTTGACGCTGGTACCATCAGCCGTGATGTACGCAAGCTGTGCAGTTACATCAAAGACGGTGCTGTAATCGAGCTGATAACCAGATTTGTAAATCGGGCTGAGGACAAAATTCGCAATCACGCCGTTGTTGTCAACGCGCCAATAATTCTCCGCTTTATGGAAAATCCCGTCCTCAGAGAATGGGGTCTTGTAGTACCAACCCCAATTCTGGAAATCGATCTTCGAACCCTCGGGGGCGTGCATCTCATAGCCAAAGCGCAAGCTGGTCTTCGAATAGTCATCCTTACCGGTGAGATCAGTGCGCAGCGAACCACCCTTGAAGGTGATGAGATCGCTGATCTTCACGAACTTGGCGTAAGCTGCGCCCTCAACGTCGCCTACGGCGCAAGCAGTCTTGAACTCAGCATCCTTGTACCAGCCAGCGAACGCCATGCCATCCTTGGTCGGATACGTCCAAGAGGTCTGGTCGCCACTGCGGTAATCCTGCAGCAGGTACGCGCCCTCGGCAAGCTTAACGCTGTATGTGCCGTCGCCATTAGCGACAGGAGCATAGCCGGGAGCCAGGTAGCTCGTGCCTTCGCCCTCGGGGGAGACGTTGGGATCGAAGCCGACGAACGTACCGCCGCTGATGGCGACATTCGCACTGCCGTTCGCATACGCATCATCGATGCAGTTGAACAGATACTTGCTGCTGCCTTCCCACTTCTGGTGCAGGTCGAAGGTGCCGCCCTTGACGGACAAGGTGCCCTCCTCCACCTGAACCACGCTAACGTTACCGTAGAAGGTGCCGTTTTCGATGGTCAGGTCGCCCTTCACCACGTTGATGGTGTAGCAGTCGTTCTCCTTGGCATCTATGGTGCCGTCGCCAGTGATGGTCACCTTGGCACCATTTGTGATGGACAGAATGGCGTTGGCATTATCGCCCCAGATGTCTACCGTGTTCTTGATGGCCTTGCCGTTCAGGTCTAGCGTGATGTTCTTGTTGATGGTCAGCTGGGTGTTCTGCTCAACATCCATCAGTAGGGTAACGGTCTTACCCTTTGCAGCCAGACGAATCGCGTCGGCCAGCGTCTCGTACTTCTTGCTGCCGACCTGGGCAACATAGTGGCCTTCCTTGACGCCGTAGGTACCATCCGCGTTCTTGGTTGGAATGAAACCATCGGCGCAGTAGCCTTCGGAAATGCTTTTATTAAACGTACCGCCGGAGACCTTCGTGGCGCCAGCCGCCGCGTTCGTTGCGCGGACTGCCCAAGCCGTACTTCTGGTGCACAGGTTCTTGAACGTACCACCGGAGATAATCGTGGATGGCACCGCACTGCCACTCTTGTCCTTGTCGGTATGGATGACCTGCGCCTGTCCATAGGGAGCGCTCTTGTCGCCCTGAATGAACTCGCCGCCGCTGATGGTCAAATCGCCGTAGTTGAACACAACGCCGGTGAAGCCGCTGGAAGTACCCTTCGTCAGCGTGAACGTGCCTCCGGTGATGGTCAGCTTCGCATTCGGCTCATTCTTGACGGTGTCCAGACCGCCGGTGTAGGTACCGCTGGTGATGGTCAGGGCGCCGTAGTTGTCGATCATGGAGGAGCCGGTGTTGCCCGCCGTGGCGGTGACGTTTTCAAGCGTTGCCGTGCCATTGTTTTGAATGGTGTAGTAGTTCGTGCCGCCGATGACGCTACCATTCTTCACGGTTGCCGTAGCACCCTGGGCAATGGTCAACGTTGCCTGTTTTGGATTGGCATTCGTGTTCGTCAGCGTCTTGCCGCCAAGGTCAAGCGTGATGTTCTTTCCGGCACCCACGGTTACATCTTCAGTCGCATCCGCCAGCAGCGTAACGGTCTGGCCGTTCTGAGCTG
Source organism: Collinsella sp. (assembly GCA_022713905.1). GTDB lineage: Bacteria > Actinomycetota > Coriobacteriia > Coriobacteriales > Coriobacteriaceae > Collinsella. The sequence goes on along the minus strand of JAIHTM010000044.1, from coordinate 1,113 downwards.
CGTCGATGGCCTCGGTCAGGGACTGGTACTTGGAATCGCCTACAGAAGCCACGGCCAACGCATTAATCTGCTCCTGCGTCACGCCGGAGCCAGCCACGATACGCACCTTGGACAGGTCGCCGGTGACGTAGTTCAGGTCATCCTCCAGCATAATCAGGCTGTTGTCGCGAGCAGCAGTCATGCCTTCCATGAGAACGCCGCCCTCGCCGTCCTTCTCCGCATAGATAGGATAGCTGTCGTTGCTGTTCTTCTGCTTGTTCCAGGAGTTGTCGTAGATCTTCGGGCCGCCGGAGTGACCTTCGAGATCCAGCGGGTTGTTGTAGGCGGCGATGATGGGGCAGTTGACCTCTTCGTCCGCCACCTTCACAACGGTGTTGGAGTAGCAGCCGCTGATGACCTGATCGGGATACAGCGGGACAGGCGTGATACCGGCCGCGCCGCCGCCATAGTAGCTATACTCAGCGCTGATGACACCATCCACATAGCAGTTGGTGTACGCGCCGCCGTCCTGGCAGTTGCCGACGATACCGCCCGCCCAACAACCTGCGGAGACATCACCGTAGACGGAGCAGCGGTCAACGGTAAATCCACCAGAACCAGCGATGCCGCCCACCTGAGCAGCGCCGCCGCCGACAACGGTGCCCTTGAAGGTGCAGTTGGTGATGGTGGCGTAGCCGTGGCCCACGATGCCGCCCACGTAGTTGCAGCCAGGAGCGTTGACGCTGCCTTCCACCGTCAGGTTCTTGATGGTGCCCGTATAGACCTTGCCGAAGAAGCCCACGCCTCTCTCATTGCTCTCTTTGACCTTCAGGCCGGTAACGGCGTGGTTCTGGCCGTCAAACGTGCCCTTGAAGTGCGTAGCGCCGTTATCATAAATACCGATCGGCGTCCACTTCTCGTTATTCAGGTCGATGTTGTTGGCCAGCGTCACGGTCTTGCCTGCGAAGTTGTTGCCCGCATTGACCTTCTTGGCGAAGTAGAACAGGCCCTCGGCGGTGGAGATGGTCACGTTGCCGCTCTCGTCCTCCACATAGCCTTCAGCGTCTTCCTTCACGTCGTAGGTGCCATCTTCGTTCTTGACAGGTGAAAAACCTTCAGTGCACAGTTTGCTAG
>JAIHTM010000362.1 GCA_022713905.1 Collinsella sp. | reverse complement strand
GTTTAGAAGGAACCGCTCCCCCACGAGAGGGAAGCAGTTTTTTAACCAAGTTTATTTTGCAGCTTTAACAACTACTTTCAGAGTCTTAGTTACACCGAATACATCTTTCAGTTTGAATTCGATAGTAACAGGTTCTGTAGTACCAATGCTAGAAGGCAACTGGATCATGATACCACCAGGAACAGCAGCATAGCCTCCACTCTTCACAGCTTCGTTAGCGCTAAGATCTGTAACGATAACATCTGTTGCACTGATAGTGCCTGGTTCCCAAGCTCTGGTCTTGGTATTAGCATTAGTTACGAATTTAGCATTAGTGTTAACCGTACCTACAGAAACAGGGATAGCAACTTTGTTACCGTTCTTGTAATAGTATGCAGATGCATTAGCATTAGCCAGCGTGAAGTTTGTAGCGAATCCTTCAGTACCTTCTTCAAATCCTTGACGGAGGTTCATATCAGAACGCTTATCCACATTGCCGTCAGCCTTAACACCGTCGAACAGATAGAATGTATCATCCAAAGCATCCACCAAAGTAAAGTCAGCATCTGTCAGAACCACTTCACGAGTTACATTGTTAGAAGTAAATTCTTTCTTAGCTTCTACCTTCTTAGCGTCACCCATCAAGCTAGCGAATCTCAGAGTAAAGTCTGATACTTGTTCCTTAGTTGCCGGATATACTCCGTAGAACCTGTAGTTGGCAACTATCGGAAGATTAGCTTCTCCAGTAGTTACATTTCCAACAAGAGTACGTGTATTCCATTCTTTTGCAAGACTTGAATATACGATATTAGTCAAAGGAATATTCTGAAGTCTCGTAGCATAATCTTGACCTAACACTTCATAACCGGAATAAGTAAACCAATTATCTACATTTTCATTATGGCTCAAAGTATAGTACTGAGCTGTAGAACCAAATACAGTATATTGTTTAGCATATGCAGTAGTAAATGCTTCATAGAATGGAACACTCATAATTTCTACATCGCCTTCTTTTACCAAGTCACCATAAATGCTCAATACATTCTTCTTATCATTCCAGATAGCCTTCTCACCGTTTACACGAGTAATATCCAAAGTCGGCTGAGTGAATTCGAATGGCAAGATGATCGAAGCAACAGGTGTGTTGGTGTCTTCATCTTTCACTGTCAAAGTCAACTGATAAGCGTTCTTCAAAGTGAAGTTATACGGATATCCTTCAGATACAACGAACTGGAATGTTATGGTGTTGTCCACAATAGCATAACGAACATTATACCCTTTTGTCCAGTTATCCCAATATTCATTGTTTTCGCCTTCACCACCAATCAATTCGAAATCAATGCGTCCAGCTTCAACGGCACTCTTCCATACAGCCTTTTCTATAGCACTCATTTCATTGATTATTTTATCCAATGAATAAGCCTTAGTATTAAGAGCAAATACTTGCTTCTCATTAGCAGACCAAGAACCAGTAGTAGGTCTCAGTTCAGGATTATAATTAGGATCCTTGTCGTTTTCAACAATTAACTTAGCATCCATCGGAGTATACAGACGTTCCAAAGTAATTTCATGAGCATTTGCCATTTCTTCACGCTGATAAGCAAAGAAGTGAGGCGCATCTTTATCGCCTTGTACGATAGTACCGTCCATCAAAATGTAGTTGTAAACAAACTCAATGTAGTTATTTACTCCTGTTTCTCTTGTGAACTTGAAGCTATGACCTTCTTTATCT
>JAIHTM010000043.1 GCA_022713905.1 Collinsella sp. | reverse complement strand
GCGGCCCGTCAGATAGTTCGCCGGGCCGGAGATATCGATCCCCAGCAGCACGTGTCCTAGCCATAGGAACGCCACGAGCACCAGCAGCGGGATAACGCACGAGGTCACGATCATCACGATGACGCCTTCAATCAGATCGGTCACCTGCTGCACGATCTCGTCGGTCATCTGCTTGGCGCCGCTGGTTACCGACGTGACCAGGCTCGAGGCCCCATCGGTCAACTGCTCGAGCACATTTTTTGACTCCGTGGCCTCGGATTTTTTCTTGTTCGATTTTGAGCTGGTCTCGGCTGACTTGTCCGTGGTGTCGGCCGCGTCCGCAGCGTCCGCAGCCTTTTGCTCAGCTTGCTCAATACTTACGCGATACGTTTCGTCGACCTTTTGCGACACCCATACGCTTGCAGGCACCAACGCCATGCCGATCATGGCGACCACCAGCACGCGTGTCGCCACACGGCGCAGGACAGCGCTCGTGCTCCAGCGCCCGTGAATGCCGAGCGACACCGCAAAGAGCACCAACGCAAGCGGGATTAAGATGCCCAAGCCAACCGACCACAAAATCGTGAGCAAATATTTTTCTAGGTATAGCACGGCAAGCACGATACCAAGGTTGCCTGAAAGCTGCGCGAGCTGCTCGGCGACCGGCGTTCCCGTATCACCCGGCAACGCCGTAATGCCCGCAGACAGCGCCACGCACGAGGTCGTGAGCGCCAGTACGTTACCTTTCTTTTGATCGATGACCTCGATGGTGGAGTCCCAAGTCTTGGTATCGGCAAAATGCGGGCGCGCGACAAAGCCCGACAGCAGCGCCAGCACCACGAGCGCGATGATCAAGCCGATCTGTAGCTTTTTGTTTGCGCACACGACATCGGACAGGCTGGGCTGCAGCTCGGTTACCGTCGTATGCTCGGTTATCTGGACAGGACGCCCATGAGCCATCTCATACGCGTCTCTTTTTTGTATTGACCCGTTATCCGGCATTTGGATACCTCCTCAGTCCGGCCTGTATTGCGGATGAAAGTATACCCACCCAGCGAAAAACCGAACGGGAGGACCAACGGAGCGCACCAAGACTGTCCCCAATGACTAGTCGTTTAAGAACGTCCCCAATGACTATCACGGGATGAGTTGCGGTGGAATAGGGATTGTTTTGTGCCCGCCGGCCCCTATTCAGTCCCTATTTCACCGCAACTTGAAGTAGAACAGAAAAAGCCCTGCCGCGGGTAACGGCAGGGCTTTTGGAAGGGAACTGAGTTGCGCAAAAAGGGTTAGGCGAGCTTGGCCTCGAGCTCGGCAATGCGCTTGTAGGCGTCGATGGTAAAGCGGGTCTGCTTCTCCAGAATCATGGTAGTCATGAGGGTATCCTGAGCGTGGGCCATGATGAAGGTCATCTCCATCTCGCCACCACCGGCCTCCTGCGAAAGCAGCTTGGTCTGCGTGTCGTGGGCGCCGATAAGTGCATCGCTGGCATCCTTGTGCAGCTGTTCGGCCTTCTCAAAGTCACCCTCGCGAGCAGCATCGAGCGCTGCAAGCAGATCTGTCTGGGCGTCACCTGCGTATGCGACAATCTCGAATCCAACCATCGAGATTTCTTCTTTGGTTGCCATATTGCGTTCCTTTCACATATGAACCAATGGAGAGCATCGCGTCCGGGCATACGCGCTGCGTTCTGTATGGCAGAAACATTAACATTCAAACAAAAAAGAACAGCGCAAAACGTAATCTCAAGCTATGAACGGTCAATTTTTGCCCGTGAACGGTTTTTAAACCAATTTAAACAATATCGAACACAATTAGCGGCAACCCAAACAGACCCGCGCCCTAGCGCCAATCGCGTACCGTATCGCCCTCGACGAGCACACCGGGGATCAGCATGTGCTCCACGCCAGACGCACCCCCATCAGCGCCGGCAATCTTGTCGACCGCCCACATGCCGACGCGCTTGTTGTTAAAGCGCACCGTGGTCAGACGACGATCGGGCACGATCTCGCCCAGGCTGTCGTCAACGCCCACCACGCTCACGTCCTCGGGCACGCGCTTTCCGCGCGACTCGAGCCCGCGAATGCAGCCGTAGGCCATAGCGTCGTTGGAGGCATAGATGGCAGTACAGGTCGGATCATCCGCCAGAGCCTGGCCTGCGGCATATCCGCTCTGTGCCGTCCAGTCGCCGCGCACGAGCTGCGGGGGCTCAATGCCATGCGCGCGCAATGTCTCGCGCCAGCCTTCCTCGCGCCGCATGCCCGAAAGCGAGCGCTCGGGGCATGAGATAAAGTGCACAGTCTTGTGCCCCCGCCCCAGCAAGTACTCGACAACTTGACGCGAGCAATCGAACTGGTCGTTATCGACCGTTGAACAGAGCGGGTGCTCCAGCATGGTAACGAGCACCGTCTGCATACCGGGCAGCGGCTCAAAAGTGCCAAAGTCTGCCGGCATGCGGTTCATGATCACGACCATACCGTCTACCGGCAGCGCGCTCATGCGTGACGATGCGCTCTCGAGGGTATACGGATGCCCGTCTACTTTAGTGAGGGTGATGGCATAGCCATGTTTGTCGGCCGCGGCGGCAAAGCCCTCCATACGGTCGAGGTTGCCGGTGCCGGTAATGTTGAACATGGCGACGCCGACGGTCTTAAACTTACCGCGGCGCAGCGATCGACCGGCAAAATTGGGGCGATACCCCAGCTCGCGCATGGCGGCACGCACGCGCTCCTTGGTCTCGGGGCGCACGCTGGGCGAATCGTGCACCGTACGCGAGACTGTCTGCTCCGAGACGCCCGCGAGACGCGCCACATCCTTAACGGAAACCGATTTTTTAACAGCGGCCATAGATCGATCTTTCTATGTCAACGATGCCATTGGTGGCACCCTGCGCATTCAAATGAAACGTCTTCAAGTATATCCAACGCCTCCCCCACCATACGCTCACCACCCAAAACCTACCGTTCACCGACATTTTTGCTTCCCCGAACGGCTTTTAGCGCCCAAATGTTAACGTTGCCATTGCGCAAACACAGAGCCACCGGGCGGCTCAAACGTTTACGCGTAAGGAATCGACGGTTCGCAGGCACAGGAACCACCGGTTCGCTTCTTTTTTTGTGTCACAAAATGGCAACGTCAACATTTTGGCAACCGAACGCCAAAAGCTACCATCGTTGCTAACCCACCGACTCTTAGGAGCATTGCATGGAGCAACTTATCGCCATCATCGAAAAGGGCCAGCCCTTTTTCAACGCGATCGCCCGCAACAAGTACCTCAAGGCGATCCGCGACGGCTTTATCTCCGTCATCCCCATCATCATCTTCTCGTCCATCTTCTGCCTGGTAGCCTCGGTTCCCAACATCTGGGGTTTCTACTGGCCTGATGACATCAACAACGCCCTGTGGAAGTGCTACAACTACTCCATGGGCATCCTGGCCATCGCCTGCGCCGCCACCACGGCCAAGCACTTCGCCGACGCTCAGAACCGCGATCTGCCCAAGAACAACCAGATCAACTTCATCTCATGCATGTGCGCGGCCATCATCGGCTTCTTGCTCCTTTCGAGCGACACCATCGCCACGGACGCCGCCAGCGGCTTCAACACCACCTACCTTGGTTCCAAGGGCCTGCTGACCGCCTTCATCGCTGCGTTTGTGACCGGCATCATCTACAAGTTCTTCATTAAGCGCAACATCACCGTCAAGATGCCTGAGCAGGTTCCGCCCAACATCTCGCAGACCTTCAAGGACATCATCCCCTTCTCCGTCTGCATCACCGTCTTTTGGGTCTTTGACATCGTCTTCCGCGCTGCTTTTGGCTTCTGCTTTGCCCAAGGCGTCATCCAGGTGTTCCAGCCCCTGTTCACCGCTGCCGATGGCTACATCGGCCTCGCTGTGATCTACGGCGCCATGAGCCTGTTCTGGTTCGTGGGCGTCCACGGCCCCTCGATCGTCGAGCCCGCCATCGCCGCCGCTCTCGTTGCCAACATGACCGACAACCTAGCTGCGTTCCAGGCCGGTCAGCACGCTTCCGCTGTCCTGACCCAGGGTGCCCAGTACTTCGTCGTCTGCATGGGCGGCACCGGCGCCACGCTCGTCCTGGTCTTTATGTTCTGCTTCCTGGCCAAGTCCCAGGAGATGCGCGCCGTCGGTAAGGCCGCCATCGTCCCGGTCTGCTTTGCCGTCAACGAGCCGCTGCTGTTCGCCGCACCCATCGTGCTCAACCCCGTCTTCTTTGTCCCGTTTGTCTTTGCCCCGATCGCCAACATCTGGATCCTCAAGATCTTTATCGACTTCTTGGGCATGAACGGCTTTATGTACACCCTGCCTTGGACCGTCCCCGGCCCCATAGGCACCATCATGGGCCTGGGCTTCCAGCCGCTCGCCTTTGTGATGCTCGCCATCATCCTGGTCGTCGACTTTGCCCTGTACTATCCGTTCTTCCGTGCCTATGACGCCCAGAAGTGCGCCGAGGAGGCCGAGATCTCCCAGGAGGAGCTCGCCGCCAAGAACGCCGAGAAGGCCGCTAAGCTCAACGATGCCTTCCAGGGCAAGGCTGACGCCAAGAGCGTTGCCGCCGGCGCTGCTGCCGAGTCCGTGAAGGCCGACGCTCCCGCCGCTGTCGCCACTGAGACAACGACCGCCAGTGACCTCAACGGCAAGCGCGTGCTCGTGCTCTGCCAGGGTGGCGGCACCTCGGGCCTGCTCGCCAACGCGCTGGCCAAGGCCGCCAAAGAGCGCGGCATCAATCTTGAGACCGCTGCCGAGGCCTATGGCAACCACGTTGACATGCTCCCCGACTTTGACCTGGTCGTCCTGGCCCCACAGGCCGCCAGTTACCTGGCCGACCTGCAGAAGGACTGCGAGCGCGTGGGCAACAAGTGCGTCGCCTGCCGTGGCAAGCAGTACATCGAGCTCTCCCAGAACGGCGATAAGTCTCTCGCCTTCGTGAGTGAACAGCTTTCGAAGTAAGTAACGCTTAGGGCCAGCCGACCATCCACAGCCGGCTGGCCCTTCGATTTAGACGATTGGATCATCATGTCCGTTAACCCTGCTAGCGTCACTAACCCGCCTGCGCAGTTTCCCGAGGACTTTGTCTTTGGCGGCGCCACCGCTGCCTACCAGGTAGAGGGCGAGACCCGCACTCACGGTAAGGGCAAGGTTGCCTGGGACGACTTCCTGGAGGCCCAGGGCCGTTTCTCCCCCGATCCCGCTTCGGACTTCTACAACCAGTACCCCGTCGATCTGGAGCTGTGCGAGGAGTTTGGCATCAACGGCATTCGCCTCTCCATCGCCTGGAGCCGCATCTTCCCCAACGGTACCGGCGAAATCAACCCCGAGGGCGTCCAGTTCTATCACGATCTCTTCGCCGAGTGCCATAAGCACCACGTTGAGCCGTTTGTCACGCTGCATCACTTCGACACGCCGCTTCCCCTCTTTGAGAAGGGCGACTTCCTCAACCGCGAGACCATCGACGCCTTTGTGAACTTTGCCACCTTCTGCTTTAAGGAGTACGCCGACCAGGTAACCTACTGGTTCACCTTTAACGAGATTTGGGCCGATGCCTCCAACACCTACATCGAGGGCACCTTCCCCGGCGGCGTCAAGGCGCATCTGGCCGAGGCCTTCCAGTGCGAGCACAACATGATGCTCGCCCACGCCAAGGCAGTACTGGCCTTCCACAACGGCGGCTTTAAGGGCAAGATCGGCGTCATCCAGTCGCTGGAGTTTAAGTATCCGCTCAACGAGAACGACCCCGCCGACATCAAAGCCGCCAACAACGAGCACGTGCTGCAGAACCAGTTCTTGCTCGACGCCACCTTCCGCGGCGACTACGCGCCCGACACCCTCGAGTGCGCTAACCGCTTGGCTGCCGTCTCGGGCGGCACCATCGAGATCCTAGACGAGGATCTGGAAATCATGCGCGAAGCCGCGCTTTACAACGACTACCTGGGCGTTAACAACTACCAGTGCCGCTTCTTGAAGGCTTACGATGGCGAGAACGACCTGCACCACAACGGCACGGGCGAAAAGGGCACCGGCCGCTGGCGCGTTAAGGGCATTGGCGAGCACGTGAACAAACCCGGCATCCCTACCACCGACTGGGACTGGATCATCTATCCCGAGGGCCTGTTCGATCTGCTCGTCTACATTAAGCAGCGCTACCCCAACTACAAGCAGATCTTCATCACCGAAAACGGCATGGGCTACAAGGACCCCTACAAGGACGGTTTTGTGGACGACCAGCCGCGCATCGACTACATCGAGCAGCACCTGCGCTGGTTGCTCAAGGCCATGGAGGTTGGCGTCAACGTAGGCGGCTACTTCCTGTGGAGCCTGCAGGATCAGTTCTCCTGGACCAATGGCTACAACAAGCGTTACGGCTTCTTCTACGTTGACTTTGAAACCCAGAAGCGCACGCCCAAGGCAAGCGCATACTGGTATAAGCACGTGGCGCAGACCCGTCGTCTGGACTAGCGGCTGGCGGGGTCGCCTGCCCACATAACCTGTCCCCATTTCTCAGCCGGGGGCGGCACGTCACACGGCGCGCCGCCCCCGGCCTTTTTTGGGCGGACCGTGTCGCACGTTTGTCTCGATCTGTAACATCTAGCCGAGTTTTTTGGTCCTAGCTGTTACAGATTGAGACGAACAGGATTGCTCTTTCCGAAGAATCTAAATCTGTAACACGTAGCCCGCTTTTGACCGTCTACCTGTTACAAATCGAGACAAACGGAGTAGGACCTAACCCCGTATGTCCCTAACAGTCGAGCGTTCGACCAGCGTACTCGGCACATGAATCGCCTCGATAGACGAGCTCTCTCCAATCGCCGCCTCAAACGCAAGCTTACCGACACCGCGCAAATCAAATCGCAGCGTCGTCAGCCGATTGTGAGGAACAAGTCCCTCGAGTGCGTCGTCGATACCAACCACGCTCACGTCGTCGGGCACGGACAGGCCCGCGTTCTCGAGCGCGGCGATAACGCCCAGCGCCATCTGGTCATTTGCCGCAAGCACGGCAGTCGGCGCCTGCGACCCGCCGGCAAGCACCTCGGCCGCAATCCGCTCGCCCATGGCGTACCCACTGTCCGCACTCCAATCGCCACGCAGCATCGGAGCGGCATCGACATGAGCACGACCCAGCGTATCGCGCCAACCGGCCTCACGAAAACGCGAGGAAATCGAGTTTTCCGGACCCGCCACAAACCGCATATTCGAGTGACCATGTTCCAGCAGATAATTGGTCAACAGCTCGCACGAACCATACTGGTCGGAGTCGATCGTCGTGCAGCGCGGATGCGCATACATGGACAGGATGACCGTTCGCACTCCCGGCTGGGGAACAAACTCCTCAAAATCGGGAGCCATGCGGTTCATGTTGAGAATCATGCCGTCGACGGGTCGCTCGACCATGCGGCGCGAGGCATCGGCAAGTGCATAGGGCTTGTCGCCGCCCATCTCGATCATAGTGACGGCAAAATCGTGCTCGCGCGCCGCTTGCATGATACCCTCGAGCGTCGCCAGGTTACCGACACGTGTGATGTTGTACATGCACAGGCCAATAGAACGATACGACCCGCCGCGCAACGCCGCTCCAGCAAAATTGGGACGAAAGCCCAGCTCTTCCATGGCGGCCAGCACACGCTTGCGCGTCTTTTCCGTCACGTTGGGCATACCGTTGACCACGCGAGACACAGTCTGGCGGCTCACGCCAGCGAGCGCCGCAACCTCTGCCGCGCTCGCCGAACGACCATTCCTTGTCTGCTGATCCATGCCTTCCACGCTAACCTGCTTCCCAACTATTCCCCGCGCCCATGGCGCATCGTACACACATTGATAACGTGCTCATGATACCCGAGCCATATACCACAACATGAAAACTTCTGTCAATCAAAACCGCTTACCGAACAAATACAACCGTTCGCGGCTGTTTGAAGTTGTTTTGTTTCTATACATCCCAGCCGGATGTTAACGTGCTCATTGTCAAATGTTCACGTGCTCATTTTGGTTCTAATCATTTTAAGATAGTGTTTATCGGGCTTTTTCACCGCTGAACGCTAACCATGGAGCCTCCTGAGCGCAAACGCACAATATCGAACAGCGAGACGAGAGGGTGTATGCATATGTCTTTGCTAAACCGCGTACAGCAGCTGCCGAAGGGCTTTGTTTGGGGCGCCGCAACCGCCGCGTACCAAACGGAAGGTTCCACGAAGGTGGCAGGCAAGGGTAAGACCATGTGGGACGATTACCTTGTCGCCCAGGGTCGCTTTTTGCCCGACCCGGCCAGTGATTTCTACAACCGCTACGAGGAGGATATCCGCCTTTCTGCCGAGCATGGACTCAACGCCATTCGTGTGTCCATCGCCTGGACCCGCATCTTCCCCAACGGCGACGATGCCGAACCCCTCGCCGAGGGCGTTAAGCACTACCACGAGCTGTTCGCCTGCTGCAAAAAGTATGGCGTCGAGCCCTATGTGTCCCTGCATCACTTTGACTCCCCCGCCGCCCTGTTCAACCAGGGCGACTGGCTCAACCGCAAGACCGTCGACGCCTATGTGCGCTATGCCGAGTTCTGCTTCCGCGAGTTCCGCGAGGTCAAGAATTGGTTCACCATCAACGAGCTCATCAGCCTCTCGCACTCCCAATACATCCAAGGCAACTTCCCGCCCAACCATCACTTTGATGTGACGAGCGGCATCCAGAGCCAGCACAACGAGCTCGTTGCCCACGCCCGCGCCGTCAACCTGTATAAGGATCTTGACGAGACCGAGCACCTGGGCGGACGCATTGGCATGGTCAACGTCCTGACGCCGGCATATCCTGCCACCGACTCGCCCGCCGACCAGCACGCCGCCGACCTGTACAACGCCTTCTACACCGACTTCATCATGGACGGCGCCTTCCTGGGTCACTACTCCGCGCGCACCCTCTCACTCATCAACGAGATTCTGCGTGCCAACAACGCCACACTTACGGTTGAGGACAGCGACATGGAGGAGCTCGCCAAGGCGGCGCCCCGCAACGATATGTTCGGCCTCAACTACTATCAGTCGGCGTTTATCGCCGCCTACGATGGCGAGTCAACCAACAGCTTTAACGGCACCGGAGACAAGGGCACCTCGTGCTTTAAGTTTAAGGGCGTCGGGCAGCAGGTCGATATGCCGGGTATCCCCACCACCGACTGGGATTGGCTCATCTACCCGCAAGGCCTCTACGACACGCTCAAGCACATCAGCGCCACCTATCCCAACCTCCCCGTCATCTATATCACCGAAAACGGCCTGGGCCACAAGGACCCCGAGCCCGACGCAAACGGCATCGTCGCCGATCCCGAGCGCATCGACTTTGTCGACCAGCACATGGAGAAGGTGCTCCAGGCGCGCGCCGAGGGCGTCGACGTCCAGGGCTACTTTATCTGGAGCCTGCAGGACCAGTTCTCGTGGGCCAATGGCTATAACAAGCGCTACGGCCTGTTCTACATCGACTTCGACACGCAAAAACGCTACATCAAGCAGTCGGCACTCTGGTACAAGGAGCTCGCCGACACTATGGCGGACGCGCAGTAGCGCATCGCCTCGCTTTCCCCCGAGAAGGGAGCGGCCCTATGCGATACAAACCCAGCCGCTCCCCTCTCTCCCCCCTGGGACCGGCCCCGCCTGCACCCGGGCTTTTAGCAAGCGGGAGACCATATAGGTTTTCAACGTCCATGCCATTAAGATTTCATGCAAAGAGGAGCGTGAACTATGGAATCGATCGTTAAGTTCTTGGAGAAAGGTCAGCCGTACTTCGACAAGGTCTCTAAGAACATCTACCTTCAGGCCATTAAAGACGGCTTTTTGGCAGCAATGCCCATCATCCTGTCTTCTTCTGTCTTCCTGCTTATTTCGACCCTGCCGGGCGTTGTCGCCACGGTCGGCGGCTTTACGCTGCCCGACTGGTGGAACGTCGACGTCGTGAACTTCTGCAACAAGGTTTACAACTTCACGATGGGCGTCGTGGGCATCATGGTCGCCGGCACCACCGCAAGCGCGCTGACCGGCTCCAAGAACCGCCGCATGCCTGCCGGCAAGGCCATCAACGCCACGAGCACCATGGTCGCCGCCATGTGCGCTATGCTCATCTTGGCCGTTACCCAGACGAGTGCCAAGATCGACGGCGCCGATGTCTCGGTGTTCTTTACCGACAACATGGGCACCAAGGGCCTGCTGAGCTCCTTTGTCGCCGCATTTGCCACGGTCAACATCTATGCCTTCTGCATTAAGCGAGACATCACCATCAAGCTGCCCAAAGAAGTCCCCGGCGCCATCGCCCAGAACTTCCGCGACATCTTCGCCTTCAGCTTCTCCATCCTGTTTGTCGCCGTCATCGACGTTATCTGCCGCACCTGCTTGGCCGTCCCGTTTGCCAACGTCATCTCCACGCTGGTGAGCCCGCTGTTCGCCGCTGCCGATTCCTACGCCGGCCTCGCCCTCATCTGGTTCATGATCCCTCTGTTCTGGTTCATGGGCATCCACGGCCCCTCGGTCGTTAAGCCTGCCCTCAACGCCGCGCTGTTTGGCAACATCACTACCAACCTCGCCACGCTGCAGGCCGGCGGTCACCCCGCCCTCGCCCTGACCGAAAACTTCGGTAACTACATCGGCGAACTCGGCGGCACCGGCGCCACGTTCATTGTCCCGATTATCTTCCTGCTCTTTATGCGCTCCAAGCAGCTCAAGGCCGTCGGCAAAGCCTCTGTCGTGCCCGTGATGTTCGCCGTCAACGAGCCGCTGCTGTTCGCCGCGCCCATCATCCTCAACCCGTACTTCCTGATCCCGTTCCTGTTTGCCCCCGTGGCCAACGTCCTCATTGGTAAGTTCTTCATCGACTTTTTGGGCATGAACGGCTTTATCTATGCCATGCCGTGGGCACTCCCCGGACCGATCGGCACCTTCATCGACACCAACTTCCAGCCGATCTCTCTGGTCCTGGTTGTCGTCCTGCTGGTCGTTGACTTCTTGATCTACTACCCGTTCTGCAAGGCCTACGACAACGTCCTGTGCAAGCAGGAGGCCGAGACCCTGGCCGAAGAAGAGGCCGAGGAGACCAAGGCCGTCAAGACCGCTGCCGCCCCCGCCGTTGAGGCTCCTGTTGTCGAGACCGCTTCTGCCACTGAGGCCTCCGCAGCTCCGTCCGCCCTTAAGGGCAAGGATCTGAGGGTTCTGGTTCTGTGCGCTGGCGCCGGCACCTCTGCACTGCTCGCCAACGCGCTTAAGGAAGGCGCCGACGAGCTGGGCATCGACATTACCGCCAACGCCGGTGCCTACGGCAGCCACTACGCCATCATGGACCAGTACAACGTCATCGTCCTGGCTCCGCAGGTTCGCACCTATTACAACGAGATGAAGGCCGACACCGACCGCCTGGGCATCACGCTGCTGTCGCCCAAGGGCAAACAGTACATCGACCTCACTAAGGATCCCAAGGGTGCCGTCGCCTGGATCGAGGAAAACCTCGAGGCATAAGACGCTGACACCACCTGCCGCTTGCAGACAATAAATGGCCCGTGCATCGATGTGTGATGCGCGGGCCATTTTGTTTAGACCGCACCCGTCCTCCTGTTCATCTCAATCTGTAACATCTAGCCGAGTTTTTGGGTCCCAGCTGTTACGGATCGAGGTGAACGCACAGGCCAAGCCAAAAATCTCAATCTGTAACATGTAGACCGCTTTTGACCGCTTAGATGTTACAGATCGAGACAAACAGATGGGTCAATCCAATCAATCTAGATCTGTAACACCTGGCTGGTCATTTCACTCCTAACTGTTACAGATCGAGACAAACGGAATAAGCCGGGCCGAATTGTCTAAATCTGTAACATCTAGCCGAGTTTTCGGGTCCCACCTGTTACAGATTTAGACGAGCAGGCCGAGCACGTCTACGCCCGCAAGTCCTTTACGCTGGAACGCTCGACCAGCACGCCCGAGACGAGCGTACGGCTTCTGGAGCTCGGGGCTTCCAGACCTGAGACGACCTCGTTGAGCGCACGGGCGCCCAGCTCGCGGTGGCGAAACTTTACCGACGTCAGAATCGAGTTGGGTATCGTCTTATAGAGCTCATCGTCGAAGCCGATCACGGACACGTCGTCGGGCACACTGAGCCCTTTGTCACGTAGAGCCATCATCACGCCGTTTGCCATGCAGTCGTTAGCCGCGAGGACCGCCGTGCAATCGGGCTTATCGGCAAGCACAAGGCCCGCGGCATAGCCGCTATCCGCATTCCAATCGCCTTGCAGAGGCTCGGGCGGCTCAATGCCACGCGCCTCGAGTGCCGCTCGCCAACCTTTCATACGGCACTGACTCGACAGCGCCTCTTTCTTACCAGAGACGAAGTACACGTTCTTGTGCCCGCGATTCAAGAAGTACTCGCACGCCATGCGCGAACCGCCCTCTTGGTCGTCACTGACGGTAGAGCAGGTAGGATGTTCCATTGGTGTGATAATCACCGTCTTGAGGTCTTTCGGCGCCTCAAAGGTATCAAAGTCATCGACCATCTGGCGCAGGTTGAAAATCATGCCGTCGACGGGGAGCTGCGACATCCTGCGCGCCGCTTCGGCAAGGGTCATCTTCTCCCCCGCCCGCTTTTTGATCATCGTAAGAGCAAAGCCTCGCTCTTCGGCGGCATCGGCGATACCGTCGATCATGTCCACGGCACCGCCCGACAAGTGGAACAGCACGACGCCGATGCACCCGTAACGGCCCAACTTGAGCGAACGCGCGGCAAAGTTGGCTCGAAACCCGAGCGCCTCCATGGCCGAATGAACCTTATCGCGTGTCGACTCTCGCACGCTATCGGGCTCGTTGATCACACGCGAAACCGTCTTGAGAGAAACACCCGCGGCAATCGCCACATCGTTCATCGAGACATTTTTCTTGTCCATCGTTGCCACTGCTTCTCCGCTCGGTTCTCTATCGCTTGTTTTTTGTGTTCTAGCATATACTACCTGCCTGACTGATAAATCAACCGTTTACCGGACAATATCGACCACTCACCCGTATATCCTTGTTGCTCTTCCAAAAATGTCTTACGTTGTCATTAACGAAATGACAACGTTGTCATTTCGCAATGCCTTCCTTAAACAGGAAGGTTTCCGGGCAGTCCTGACCATCCATCGACGACCAGTTCCATCCACATGCATCGCGCATCAAGTAGCAAAGGAGCTTTATGGACGCCATCGTAAAGATGCTCGAAAAGCATCAGCCGTTCTTTGAGAAGATCTCGAGGAACATCTACCTCCAGGCTATTAAGGACGGATTCCTTGGGTGCATGCCCATCGTCCTCACCTCTTCGATCTTTCTGCTGATCGCCACGCTTCCCGGCGTGGTCGGCATCACGCTGCCCCAGCCGCTCATCGACTGGTGCAACAAGCTGTACAACTTCACCATGGGTGTCATGGGCATCATGGTTGCCGGCACCACTGCCAAGAACTTCACGGCATCCATGAACCGTCGCATGCCCGCCGGCAAGGTGCTCAACGACGGCTCCACCATGGTGGCCGCCCAGTGCAGCATGCTGCTGCTCGCTGTTACGCAGTTCACCACCAAGTTCAACGGCTCCGAGCTTTCGGTCTTCGATTGCACCAGCATGGGTACGCGCGGTCTGTTCTCGGCCTATATCGCCGCGTTCATTACCGTGTGGGTCTACAAATTCTGCGTCTCGCGCGATCTGACCATTAAGCTGCCCAAGGAGGTTCCGGGCGCCATCGCTCAGAACTTCCGCGACATCATCCCCTTTGGCGGCGCCGTCATCATCTGCGGCATTATCGATGTCGTCGTGCGCAACCTCATGGGCGTTCCGTTCTCCGAGCTGCTTATCAAACTGCTCTCCCCGCTCTTTACCGCCGCAGAAACCTATCCTGGCCTTATCCTTATCCAGGCAGCCACCGCGTTCTTCTGGTTCATCGGTGTCCACGGCCCCTCGATCG
>JAIHTM010000042.1 GCA_022713905.1 Collinsella sp. | reverse complement strand
GTCGAGGAGGGCTTGGGCGGTGTTGGCGGCGCAGTCGCGTGAGTCGATGATGTAGTCGGCCCAGGCGCGGTAGCGCGGCATGCGCTGCTCGGCAAGTTTATCGATGCCATCACGGGCGGTGATAGGGCGTCCCTTGTGGGCGAGTTCGTCGAGCTTGCGGTTGAGCATCACGATCTGGCTGTTTTGGTGCAGCAGCGGATAGTTTTCGTCGCGCGTGACCACGCCGCCGCCGGTGGAAAGCACCAGGCCGCTGCGCTTGGAAATGTCGGCCAGCTCCGCTGTCTCCTGCTCGCGGAAGGCGGCCTCGCCGCGCTCGACGATAAAGTCGGCGCAGGGCATGTCGAGGCGTTCCTCGAGGGCGCGGTCCAGGTCGATGTGCTCGCGACCCGTGAGCAGGGCAATCTGCTCACCCACGCGGGTCTTGCCCGAGCCCGGCATGCCGATCAGCGCGATGTTCTGTTCGCGGCGTGACAAGCGCTCCGTTATGTCCAGGATGCGCTCGCGCGGGGTGACCTGGCCGGTATAGCGCTCGACGGCCTGTGCCGCTTGGGCCACGAGCATTAGCAGGCCGTCGATGCAAGGGATACCGCGGCGCTCGGCCTCGAGCATCAGGCCCGTGCGGGCGGGGTTGTAGACAATGTCGATAACGCCTTCGAGCGCATCGAGCCCTTCGAACGTGCAAGGCGCGTCGGGGCAGTGGGGGAACATGCCGGCAGGCGTGCAGTTGACGAGCAGGGCGGCGTCGGACTGCTGCGCGATGTTGCCGTAGTTGACCTCGCTCGTGCGACCCACGGGTACGACGATGGCGCCCAGGTCTCCCAGCACCATGCTCGCCGTGGTGCCGGCGCCACCGGTGGCGCCGAGCACGAGAACTTTCTTGCCGGTAACCTCAACTCCCAGCTCCTCGACCAGGCACTGGAAACCAAAGTAGTCAGTATTATCGCCGCGCAGGCGGCCGTCGGGCAGGCGCGTGATGGTGTTGACGTTGCCCATGCGCTCGGCGAGCGGGCTCAGCTCGTCCAGATACTCCATGACGGCGCGCTTGTAGGGGATGGTCACGTTGGTGCCCTCCCACTCGTCGCCCGTCATAAAGGCCTCAAGATCCTCGGGCTCGCGCTCGAAACGCACGTACTCGAGCCCAGCGAGCTCCTTGTAGATGGTTGGGGTGTAGCTGTGGCCCAGCACGCGGCCCAGCACTCCGTAGGGGCGGGTTGCGGCGGTATCGGTCATCTAGAGCACCTCCGTGTAGCTGCCAAAGTAGGTGAAGCTCTCGCACACGTCGTCGATAGAATCGAGCAGGTCGTCGAGGGCCTTGCTGCCAAAGGGGCAGTCCAGATCAAAGTAGAACATAAACTCAAAGTCGCGGCCGGGGATGGGGCGGCTCTCGAGCTTGATGAGGTTGATGTTGAGCGCATAGAAGCGCTCGAGCACGCGGTAGAGGGCGCCCGGCTCATTGGCCGTGGTAATCATGAGCGAGGTACGGTTGGCACCGGGATAGACGCGCGGCTCACGGCTGATGACGACAAAGCGCGTGTAGTTGTTGTCCGAGTCCTGGATGTTGGGCTCCAGCACCTCCAGGCCATAGAGTGCCGCGCAGCTGCGCGATGCGATGGCGGCAATATCGGTGCGCTCGGAGCTGGCGACCATCTCGGCCGACATGGCGGTGTTGGGGTACTTGGTGGCGTGCAGGTCGTGGGACTCGATAAAGCCCGCACACTGGGCAATGGCTTGGCCGTGGCTGTAAACCTCGCGCACGTCGGCGAGCTTGGTGCCGGGCTTGACGAGCATGTTGTGGTCGATCTTGAGGCGAAGCGAGCGCACGATGTGGAAGTCGAACTGGGCGAGCAGGTCGTAGACGGCGTTGACCGAGCCGGCGGTGGAGTTCTCGATGGGCAGCACGCCAAACTCGCAGAAGCCGTCGCGCACAGCGCGCATAACGCCTTCGAAGGTCTCGAAAAACGCGATGTCGGGTACGTCGAAGAGCTTGCACGCGGCGATTTGACTGTAAGCGCCCTCAACGCCCTGGCAAGCGACGGTGGCAGTTTGAGGGAAGGGCGTGTCGGAGGCTGCAGCCGTGGCGTGGGCCTTTTGCGAGACAGTGATGCCCTTGAGTTCGTTGATGTAGCGCTGCTGCTCGGCCTTGCTCATGCTCATGAGGAGACGGAACAGGGTGATGGTCTGCGCCTCGTAGCGCTCGGGCGCGCGGCTGGCGAGGTTGTTGAGTTTGGAGCGCTCGCGGGCGGGGTCAAAGACAGCCTTGCCCATCTCGATCTTTGATTTGGCGACCTCGGTGGCAATGTCCATACGCTCGACAAAGCTGTTGAGGAGCGTGGTGTCGATGCCATCGATGGTCTGGCGGATATCGGCAAGGTCCATGGAGGCCCCTTTCGTGAATGGTTGCCTGGGGTAGTTAATTTGGGACGGGGCTTTTTTAGCTACCCTTTGACTGGCGGTGAATCGATGGGCACCGGGGCAAATGCTCACAGGCATATGGTGGTAGCTAAAAAGCCCCGTCCCAAATTAACTACCCCTGGGGTGGGTGGACTAAAGCTGGCCTGCGTCCTCGAGGAGGGCGTCCCAGATGGCGAGGGCGGCGGCTGCTTCGGCTACGGGGACGGCGCGCGGGACGATGCAGGGATCGTGACGGCCGTGGACCGAGAGCTCGGCATTTTCCATGGCGTCCATATCCACGGTCTGCTGCTCGCGGCCAATGGAGGGCGTCGGCTTTACGGCCATGCGCCACATGACGGGTGCGCCTGTGGAAATGCCGCCCAGAATGCCGCCGGCGTTGTTGGACTCGACTGCAATCTCGCCGGTCTCGGCATCAGCGCGGTACGGATCGTTGTTCTCGCTGCCGCGCATGGCGGCCACGGCAAAGCCCATGCCAAACTCCACGCCCTTCACGGCGGGAATGCCAAATGCGATCTGTGCGATGCGGTTCTCGATGCCGTCGAACATGGGGTCACCGATGCCTGCGGGAAGCCCGTAGATGCCGCACTCCACGATGCCGCCGATGCTGTCGAGTTCGTCGCGCGCGGCTAGGATCTCCTCGCGCATGCGGCCGGCTGCGGCGGCGTCAATGCAGGGCAGATCGTTCGTAAGGATTGCCTTGCGGTCGGCCTCGCGATAGGCCATATCGTCCATGGGCAGGTCGGAGATGCCACCGATCTGCGCGACGTGCGCCATGACCTTGATACCGCGGGCCTCGAGTGCCTGCAGCGCGATGCCGCCGGCGATGCACAAGGGGGCCGTTAGGCGGCCGGAGAAATGCCCGCCGCCGGCGACGTCGTGCATGTTGTGGTACTTCACGCGCGCCGGAAAGTCCGCGTGTCCCGGACGGGGCTTGCGGCGCAACTCGGAGTAATCCTTGGAGCGCGTGTTGGTGTTCTCGATAATCGCTGCGATGGGTGCGCCGGTGGTGTGTCCATCGACCACGCCGGCAATGATATGCGCGGCGTCGGCCTCGTGGCGCTTGGTTGCGGTCTCGTCGCGACCGGGGGCACGACGGTCCAAAAAGGCCTGCAGCGTCTCCTGGTCCACAGCGATGCCCGCGGGGACACCGTCGAGCGAGCAGCCGATAGCAGGGGAGTGCGATTGGCCGAAGATGCTTAAGTGCAAAACGTTGCCAAAGGTCGAGGACATGCTATTCCTCCTCGAGCGTGACCTTGCCGCCCAGCAGGCGGTAGTGGTCAAAGAAATCGGGATAGGACTTGTTGACGGCCTCGGCGCCGTGGATCACAACTTCGCCAGTGGCGCGGCTCGCGGCGATGGCGGCCATCATGGCGATGCGGTGGTCGTTGTGCGAATCGACCTCGCCGCCGGTAAAGGCGTCAACACCCTTGATGATGAGGTCGTCGCCGGCAATGCGCACCTGTGCACCCAGTGCGGTGAGCTCGCGGGTGGTGGTGGCTAGACGGTCAGATTCCTTGATGCGCAGGCGCGCGCAGTCACGGATGAACGTGCGGCCCTGAGCCAGCGATGCCACGGCCGAGATTACGGGCACCAGGTCGGGGATGTCGTGCGCGCTCATTTCAAAGCCGGCGAGCTTGTCGGACTGCACGGTGGCGGCGTTGGTGGAGCGTACGATGCGGGCGCCAAAGCGCGAGAGCGCGGCAAGCACGTTGCGGTCGCCCTGGGCCGAGCTGAGCGACACGCCCTCGACAGTGATGGGGTCGGAGCCGATGGCGCCGGCGCACAGCCAAAAGGCGGCGTTGGACCAGTCGCCCTCGACGGCTACGCTGCCGGGCGTGCGGTACGAGCCGCTGTTCACGCGGAAGTTCGTGACCTCGGGCTGGCCGTCCTTGGCGGGGATGCGCTCGACGTTGACCTCGACACCAAAGGCCTTCATGGCCTGGATGGTCAGGTTGATATAGGGGCGGCTCTCGATAAGGCCGATCACCTGCACGCAGGAGGGCTGGGCCAGAAGTGGGGCTGCCAGCAGTAAGCCGGAGATGTATTGCGAGCTCACGTTGCCCGGCAGGATAAAGGTGCCCGGGCGCATGCGGCCGCTTGTCTTGAGCGGAAAGCCGCCCAGACCCTGCAGGTCGCAGCCGGCGGCAATGATCTCGTCGGAGAGCGGGGAGAGGGGGCGTGCGCCCAGACGGCCCTGGCCCACAAAGGTTGCCTCTGCCCCCAGCGCGCAGGCGACGGGCAGCATAAAGCGGAGCGTGGAGCCGCTCTCGCCGCAGTCGAGCGTGCCGCCGGCAAGTGCCTTGAGCAGGCCAAACTCAATACTCTTCATAGTGGGATGGACCTGGAAGCCATCCTCGACGGTCTCGATGCGGGCGCCCAGCGCTGTGAGGCAGCGCACCGTGGCCTCGATATCGGCACAGGTCGTGTTGCAGGTCACGTGCGTCTCGCCGTTGGCAAGTGCGGCGCAGATGATGAGGCGGTGCGCCATCGACTTGGACGCAATGGCGGGAACGGTGCCCTTGAGCGGGGAGGGGGTGATGCGGGCTAGCATGCGGATGCGTCTCCCTTCTGGCCGAGGCCCTCGGCAATTAAATCATGGAAGGTGGAAAGCGGCGTGCGGTCGATGCTGCAGCGGCCAATACCGTGCGGAATCACCAGGTCGATAGTGTCACCGGCGCGTTTTTTGTCGTGCAGCGCCTCGGCAAAGATGGCGTCGGCCGAAAGCTCGCAGCGGGTCTTGAGGCCATGACGGGCGCAGAGCTCCTCGATGCGACCGGGCAGCTCGGCATCGCAAATGCCGTGCAGGGCTGCGGCACGCGTGATGATGCCCATGCCGATCGACACGCAGTTGCCGTGTCCCAGCTCAAAGTGCTCGCAGGCCTCGACGGCATGTCCGGCGCTGTGTCCAAAGTTGAGGAGCTTGCGCTGGTTGGTCTCGCGTTCGTCGGCAACGACCACGGCGCGCTTAATGTCGATATTGCGGGCGATTATGAGCGCCACGCGGGCCACGTCGCGGTTCAGCAGCTCAAGCGTGAGCGGGGTCTTCTCCAGCTCGGCGAAGAGCTCGGGGTCGGCGATCACGGCGTGCTTGACGACTTCGCCGCAGCCGTCGGCGAACTGCTCGGGCGTGAGGGTGGCAAGGCATCCCACGTCAGCGATGACAACACTTGGCTGCCAAAAGGCGCCAGCTAGGTTCTTGCCGGCAGCCAGGTCGATGGCCGTCTTGCCGCCCACCGACGAGTCCACCATAGCGAGCAGACTCGTGGGGATCTGCACAAACTTGCAGCCGCGCATGTAGGTGGCGGCCACAAAGCCGGCTGCGTCGCCCACGACGCCGCCGCCGAGTGCCACGATCACGTCGGAGCGCGAAAGCTCGTGCTCGGCTACAAACTCAAGAATGGCAACGTAGGTCTCGGCGCGCTTGTGTACCTCGCCGGCCTCGAAGGTGCAAATGCTTACCTCATAGCCTGACGCCTCCAGGCTCTGCTTAACGGGCATCTGGTAGAGCGGGCCCACGTTGGTGTCCGTCACGATGACGGCGCGGGTGCCTCCGGCGGTGGCGCGAACGAGTGGCCCTGCCTGCTCCAGCAAAAACGTGCCCACGTGTACCTGGTAGGTGCGTGCGGTGTCGATATCGATGGTAATCGCCATAAGCTATGGTCCTTTCGACCTGGCGTGATAGGTGGTCTAGTGGGCGCTCTCGTCGTCGAGTGCGCGCTTGATGCGATCGCCCTCGGCAAGGAGATTCTCAAGATAACGCTGGTCGCGGTTCTTGAGCGCACGGCTGTAGGCGCCGAGCGAATCGATCAGATGGTCGATCTCGAAGGCGAGAGCGTCGGCGTCGTCAATCATGAGCTCGGACCACATCTGCGGGTTGAGGTGTGCCACGCGCGTGAGGTCGCGGTAGCTACCGGCTGAAAAGCCGTGGTGGACCTGGGCGGTGGGGCTCTTTACGTAGGCGTTGGACACCACGTGTGCGAGCTGGCTCGTAAATGCGATCACGCGGTCGTGCTCGGCGGCGGTGGTCACGCTGAACTTGCCAAACCCCAAGGGACGCACCATCTCGCGCACCTGGCCCAAGAGCTCCAGCTTAAGGGCATCGTCTACCGCAGGCGGAACGAGCACGAGCGGTGCGCCCTGGAACAAGTCGGCGCGGGAGTGCGCGTAGCCCGAGAACTGGGTGCCCGCCATGGGGTGTGCGCCCACAAAGTAAAAGCCGTGCTCTTGTGCGAGCTCAAAGGCACACTCGCACACAATGCCCTTGACGCCCACGGTGTCGATTACCACGGGGCCCATGATGGCTTCGGTGTCGGTGGCGTCGGCGAGCGCCTGGGCGTGGGCCTCGAGCCACTCGATGCATCCTTTAGGATAGCAGGCAAGGACGATGATGTCGCATTCGCCGAGCGTCTCGTCGTTGAGCTCGCCGGCGACGGTACCCATGCTGGCGGCCGTCATCACGTCATCGTCGGGGTCCCAGGCAAGCACGCGAACGCCCGCCTGCGCATAGC
Organism: Collinsella sp.; assembly: GCA_022713905.1. Classification (GTDB taxonomy): domain Bacteria; phylum Actinomycetota; class Coriobacteriia; order Coriobacteriales; family Coriobacteriaceae; genus Collinsella. The sequence continues at coordinate 7,044 of JAIHTM010000042.1, read as the reverse complement.
CGCGGGCAAAGCTGCCGCCGATGAGGCCCAGGCCCACGATGCCGGCGCACTTGGGTCCACCCTGGTTGACGCGTGCGTTTCTCACCGTACCCATGGGTTACTCCTGAACGGTCTCTTGGCAGACGACCTCGCGGATGGCGCGGATGCGGCGCATGGTGTCGTCGAACTGGTCGGGGGTGAGGGCCTGAGCACCGTCGGACCAAGCGTGGCTCGGGTCGTCGTGGACCTCGATCTCCAGACCGTTGGCGCCGCAGGCAGTCGCGGCGAGCGCCATGGGCTCGACATAGCGGGTGTAGCCGGTGGCGTGGCTGGGGTCGGCGACGACGGGCAGGTGCGACAGGTGGTGCAGCACCGGCACGGCGTTGAGGTCGAAGGTGTTGCGGGTGCGGGTCTCGAAGGTGCGAATGCCGCGCTCGCACAGGATGACGTTGTCGTTGCCCTCGCTCATGATGTACTCGGCAGCCATGAGCAACTCATCGACGGTGCCGGACATGCCGCGCTTGAGCAGGACCGGGGTCTTGGTCTTGCCGACCTCCTTGAGCAGGGGGAAGTTCTGCGCGTTGCGGGCGCCGATCTGCATGACGTCGATCTTCTTGTCCAAGAAGACCTGCACGTCGCGCGGGTCCATGATCTCGGTGACGATCGGCATGTCGAGCTCGGCGGATGCCTCGCATAGCAGGTCCAGGCCGGCGGGGCCCATGCCCTGGTAGGCGTAAGGGGAGGTGCGGGGCTTGTAGGCGCCACCGCGCAGCATCGTGGCGCCGGCGGCCTTCACGCGGCGGGCGATGCGGATGAGGTTCTCGCCCTCGACGGAGCACGGGCCGGCGATGACCTGGAACTGGTCGCCGCCGATCTTGACGCCGTGGCCGCAGTCGATGACGGAGTCCTCTGGGTGGAACTTGCGGTTGGCACGCTTAAAGGGCTCGGAGACGCGCTGCACGCGCTCGACGACATCCATGGACTCGAGCAGGAACGGGTCGATCTTGGTCGTATCGCCCACTAGGCCGATGATGGTCTCGTTCTCGCCGCGCGAGACGTCGGTCTTGAGACCCTTCTTCTCAATCCAGCTGACGATATGGCCGACGGCCTCGTCGCTGGCGCTCTGCTTTAAAATCGCAATCATGGTGTGCCTCTCACCTCGATGGATAGCTCTTGCAAAAACGGCCCGCATCGCGAGCCGTTATATATGTGTATGAGAGTTTATACTAATTGTTTCACTTTTGCGTTCTAAAGTGAGCCTCTGCGCCGTGTCTCCCACGTAATTGCAAAGCTTTTTCTATTCTTTTGTTAGCCCGTGGCGCACTTGGGTATAATGCCAACCGTTCGCCCTATTAGCTCAGGGGATTAGAGCGTCTGCCTCCGGAGCAGAAGGCCGTTGGTTCGAATCCAACATGGGGCACCATCGAACGTAAGACCGTCCGAACCTCGCATGGTCCGGGCGGTTTTCTTATACCGACGCGACGTGATGGGACGTGGTATGGCAGCAACGGATATCGAGCGCGGGCTTTCGACCGCCGAGGTCGAGGAGCGCATCGCCTCCGGTAAGATCAACCGCAACATGGAGCTTAAGACCAAATCGGTCAAAGAGCTCATCATCGAGAACCTCTGCACGCTGTTCAATTTGATCAACGTGATCTTGGCTTTCCTGGTCATTTTGACCGGTTCGTTTAAGAACCTCACGTTCCTGTTCGTGGTGTTTTTGAATACCGCTATCGGCGTCATCCAGTCCATGCGCTCCAAGAAGATGGTCGATAAGCTTACGCTGCTGACCTCTAAGAAGGCCATCGCGGTGCGCGACGGTGCCGAGGTGGAGCTCGACTTGGACCAGATCGTGCTCGATGACATCATCCGCTTGGGGCGCGGTGACCAGATTCCGGCCGACGCCGTGGTGGTTTCGGGTGAGGCACTCGTGAACGAGAGCCTGCTGACGGGCGAGAGCGATCTCATCAAAAAGCAGCCCGGCTCCGAGCTCATGAGCGGCAGCTTTATCGACTCGGGCCTGCTGCGCGCCCGCGTGATCCATGTTGGCGCCGACAACTACGTGGCCAAGATCAACAACGAGGCCAAGTACGTCAAAAAGGTCAATTCCGAGATCATGAATGCGCTCAACGCCATCGTGCGCTTTGCGAGCCTCATTATGATTCCGCTTGGCCTGGCGCTCTTTGCCTCGAGCGTGAGCGAGCTGTGGGATGCCGCGGGAACCCCGGGCGATAGCGCGCTTTCGTGGTGTTTTTCCGAGCTGCTTGTCGGTCGCGTGCCTTCGTCGGCGCTGCTGTCTACGGTGGGCGCTCTTTTGGGCATGATTCCGCAGGGCCTGGTGCTGCTGACTTCGTCGGTGCTTGCCATCGCCACGGTGCGTCTGGCGCGCCGCAAGGTACTCGCGCAGCAGCTCTACTGTATCGAGACGATCGCGCGCGTCGACGTGCTGTGCCTGGACAAGACGGGCACCATTACCTCGGGCCGTATGGAGGTCGAGGGTACCTACCCGCTGCCTGTTGAGGGCGTTGGCTTTGGCGCGGACTCGGACGAGGCAGCTGTCCCCGTCGAGACCACGGTCCTCGATTTTGCGCTCGCCAACGTGGCGCGTGCCACCTCGGCAGACGCCAACGAGACCTGTCAGGCGCTGCTCAACTATTACGCTGACCGCCCGGTCGAGGTTTCCGAGCCGCTGGCGGTCATTCCGTTCTCTTCGTCCAAAAAGTGGAGCGGCGCCTCGTTTGCGCAGGGCTCCTATGTGATGGGTGCCGCGCAGTTTGTGCTCTCTGATCGTGTGTTTTCGCAGGTCGAGAACCGTGTCGCCGAGCTTGCCGATACCTGCCGCGTGCTCGTGGTGGCGCGCGTGGACGGCTTTACGCCCGATGGGGATATGGTGGGCGAGGCCGAGCCCGTGGGCTTTGTGACCATCCGCGACGAGATTCGTACCTCGGCGGCCGAGACCATCGGCTACTTTAACGAGCAGGGCGTGACCCTCAACGTGATCAGTGGCGACGACCCGCGTACGGTGTCGTCGATCGCGCGCGTGGTGGGCGTGCCGGGGGCGGACGCTTATGTGGACGCCACGACGCTCGATACACCGGCCAAGCTTGATGCCGCAGTGGACCGCTACCATGTCTTTGGTCGTGTGACCCCGCAGCAGAAGCGCGAGCTCGTGCAGGCGCTCAAGCGCCGCGAGCACACCGTGGCCATGACGGGCGACGGCGTCAACGACGTGCTGGCGCTCAAGGAGGCCGACTGCTCCGTGGCCATGGCGGCCGGCTCCGATGCCGCGCGCAACGTGGCCGAGATCGTACTCGTCGACAACGACTTTGCCTCGATGCCCGCCGTGGTGGCCGAGGGCCGTCGCTCCATCAACAACCTGCAGCGTTCGGCCTCACTGTTCCTGACCAAGACGCTGTTCTCGATGGGCCTGGCGGCGCTGTGTATCGCGCTGCCGCCGTACCCCTTCGAGCCCATCCAGATGACGCTCATTAACTTCTTCTGCATCGGCGCGCCGGGCTTTGTGTTGGGCCTGGAGCCCAACAATGCTCGTGTGAAGGGTGCGTTTTTGAGCAACGTACTCAAGCGTGCACTGCCGGCGTCGATTGCGGTCATTTTGGCTGCGGCGCTCGATATCTTTGTGGCGCGCGTGTTTGGCTTTAGCCAGCTCACGCTGTCTACGATGTGCCTGCTTACGTCGTGCGCGGCGAGCGTCAGCCTAATCTGGCGCATCTCGCAGCCTCTCACGCCCTTACGTGTGGTGCTCTTTGTGTTTGTAGTCGCCGGCATCCTGGTGGGCGTTATCGGATTCCCGGAGCTACTGTCTATTGCCAACCTGTCGATGGGCCAGATGGTTATCTTGGCTGTTATCGTGGTCTTTACCTGCTCGGTGTTCTTTAAGCTCGCCACGATGATGGATTCGCTCAAGCCGCGTCGTCGTCATGCCGCAACTGGTTTTGGCCGCGGTGTGCGCGTCCGCCTGGGTCGCGGTGGCGGCAAGGTGAGCTCGACGGGCTCGACGGCCGAACGTTTTGCCAAGCGCTTCGCCGCCGACATGGCGCAGCGCCGCGAAGATCGCACCGCTCGCGAGGCCGAGGCCCGCGCACTCGAGGGCGTGGCCCAGGCCCAGCCCAAGAAAAAGAAGAGTACCGGAGCTAAGCGCTCTCGTGTGACCAAGTCCGCCCAAGGCATCAAAGTCTCGATGCCAAGCAAAAAGAAGAAGTAGCTACGCGCCCTGGCGATGTTGAATTGGTGCCTTGTTCCTGTGGGGCCGTGGCGATGTTATGCTCTAACCTCGATTGTTTGAATTGCTTCGAAAAGAGGATGCCGTGATCTGCCCGCATTGCCTTAAGACTATCGAGGACGGCGCCTCGTTCTGCCCCTACTGCAACGCCTATGTGGGTCCGGGCGATGGTCCCGAGCACACCGAGTTCGTGTTCTGTGAGGGCTGCGGTGCCCGTCTTTCTCCGCATGATCGCACGTGCCCAAAATGCGGACGCCCTGCTCCGGGTATCCTCTCCGAGGACGCGGCCGCATCCGACCTGGCAGCGGGCCGCACGGCGGGCTTTCCGCGCCTAACGCAAGAGCAGATCGATACCGAGGTGCCACATGCGCCCGCCTCGGCTGCCGCGGTTCTTTCGGACGCCGCCGATCCTAACGAGACCTGCGTGCTGCCGGCTTTCGATAAGGATTTCGGTATCCCCAAGGTCGATATTCCCACGCCCGTTTCCCTGCATGACGATGCTCAAAAACCCAAGCGCAAGGTGCATCCCGACGAGGACGCCTATCACAAGCACAAGCGTCATATCCCCAAGCCGCTCATCGTCATCGCGGTCCTTGCCGTCGTTTGCGGCGGTGCCTATTGGTTCGTGACGGCCGATCCCATGGGTGTCATGCCTGCCTTCTACGACCAGTTTGGCCAGGCTGCGCAGACGACCTTCCCCACGCGCCAAAAGGGCGAGGCGACTGAGGACGATACCAAGCAGGACGATTCTGCCGAGGTGGTCCAGGAAGAAACCGTGCTCACCGATGATCAGCTCTATACCAGACTCGACGGTCTGTATCAGACCATCGTGTCCTACGGTGATGAGGACCAGATCGGCGAGGTCATCGATTCCTTTAACAACGGCTATCTCCGAACGCCGCTGTCCACCCGCCAGGAGCTGTCGCAGAGTGCCTACGCCCTGCGCGACCAGATCAAAAAGACGCAAGATGAGCTTAACAACCTTAAGTATCAGGACGATACGGTCTATGCGGACGACATCGCCCACTTAAAGCAGCTTGCCGAGTGGATGTACGAGCGTGTCGACGTGATCTGTCAGAGCTGGGATATCTCGCTGGCCATTCCCGATGGCGAGTCGATGAGTTCCCACCAAAGCGAGATCCTGGCGCCCATCGCACAGGGCGGCAACAGCGCGCTGAACCAGTACGACGCCAATGTGGGCTCCTGGAAGCCGCAGCAGCGTTCCCAAAATTAGTTCGCCATAGTCGGCATAACCTACGTGCGCAATTGATGTAAGCGCATGCTTATTGCTACAATTCGTACAAATATGCTTTAAACGCACGAGGAAGGAACCACATGTTTGGTTTTAAGAAAGAGCTCTACACGCCCGAGTATCAGCTTGCCGGCGACGAGTGCGCCGTTATCGAGACGTCGAAGGGTACCATCAAGGTCAAGTTTGACGGCGAGGGCGCTCCCATTCATGTCGCGAACTTCTGCGAGCTTTCCACGATGGGCTTCTATGATGGCCTTAAGTTCCATCGCTATGTGCCCGGTTTTGTCATCCAGGGCGGCGACCCCAATACCCGCGATATGTCCGGCGCCGACGTCGCCGCTGGTCTTGAGGGCCCCGACGGCATGCCCGGTACCGGTGGCCCCGGCTACTGCATCAAGGGCGAGTTTGCCACCAATCCGCGCAACAGCCATGTCGATGGTGCCCTTGCCATGGCACGCTCCATGGACCCCGATTCCGCGGGTTCGCAGTTCTACTTCTGCCTGGGCGCCCAGCATAACCTCGATTCCGGTTACACCGTCTTTGGTACCACGGTCGAGGGTCTCGATGTGATTTCGCAGCTGCGTGCCGGCGACGAGATCGTCCATGTCGAGATCGTTCACGAGTAAAGGGGACTTCCTTGAATAGCCAGCTGATCCAACAGGGCCGCGCCGCTTACCGCGCGGGTGATTTTTCCGCTGCAGCCCAGATGCTTGGGGCGGCAAAGACTCCCGATGAGATTATGGGCGAGGCCGATCACCTTCGTGGCAACGCCTTGATGCACCTGGGCATGTATGCCGAGGCCGCCGAGGCTTATGCTGCCGCCCTCAACGACGGCACCTACGGCAAGCGCGGCGCGCTGCTCACCAACCGCGGCAAGGCGCTCGCCGCCGTGGGCGACTACACGACGGCCGCCCAGGCGTTCTCTGGTGCTACGCAGGATGCTTCCTATGCCACGCCGTTCAAGGCCTATCTGGGCCTGGGCAATGCGCTGTTCCAGTCGGGCGATTATGCCAACGCGGGTACTGCCTTCCGTCAGGCTGCCATCGACGGCGCCAATCCGGCTCCTGCCGCCGCACTGGGCGAGCTCGGTCGTTGCTTCATTAAGCTCGGCCGTCCGGCGGATGCCGTGGAGACCTACCGCACGGCTATCGACTTTGCCGGCCCCCGCGACGACACGCGTGCGCTCAACGCCGGCATGGGTCAGGCACTTTCTGCCGCCGGCCGCCCCTCCGACGCACTCGACGCCTTTAACGCCGCTACTGCCGATGGCATCTACCAGCTCACCTCCGAGCAGGCCGATGAGCTTGCCCGCGTGCACGATTCGCTTGCCGCGCTGTCTGCCCAGACGGCTATGGCCACGGCTCCGGCGCCCGCGATGGACGCTCCTGCCGTCGATCCGCTCGATCCTACGGGCGCGACCGGTCAGTTTATGCCCGATCCCTCGGACACCGGCTTCTTTACGCTGTCCGAGTCCGAGATGGTCCAGCAGGACCGTCAGGATCGTAAGCAGGCCAAGGTCCGTCGTCGCCATCGCCACACGGGTCTCAAAGTCTTCATCGTGCTGCTTCTGCTC
>JAIHTM010000361.1 GCA_022713905.1 Collinsella sp. | reverse complement strand
CCTCGCCAACCCGCAGCTCGACGGGCACGCGGACCTGATCTGGCAGCTGCACGCCGTCTACTGGCGCAACAAGCGCCTCGGCCATCCCAAGGCCGTCGGCCTGCTGATCCAATACGCCCGGGCATGGGCCGCCCGCAATCCCGGTGAAACCGCCATAGGACGCCTCCAGGCCCACAAGACGCCGATGACGCAAGGACGGCGGCCATGAACGGGCGGGGCATGATGCCGCCCTGCGCGAGAATCGCCGCGGTCGACCCGGCCATGGCGGATCGCATGTGGAACACGACGACCGACGACGATGGCCGGGACCTGGTCGACGAACGGATGCGCGGCAAGGGCCGCGTGCTGTGTGCCGCGTGCCCCATGCGCCTCGACTGCATCAGCCGCGCTCTCGTCAACGGTTGGAAGGACAAGGCCGTGTACGGCGGGCTCGACTATGCGAGCCGCTGGACCCTCGCCCGACTGATCGCCCGTGACCTCCACATCGCCGACGGCGGCCTGCACCGGATCCCACAGAGTCGAGTCCGTGACTGGCTGGCCGAACATCCGGACTGGGCCGAATGCATGCGCCGTGATGGCCGCGACTACTGGCGACGGACCAAACGCCGCCAACGCTCGCGCCGCGAATACACGCACGACGATCCGCTGTTCCTCCCGACCGAACCCGTGCCGAAGGGCCTGGTCCAGGGCAGCCTCTTCTGACCGCTTCCCGTCGCGATCCGCGTGGGACGCGGCACAAACCGCAATACCGAAAAACCAACTAACCGAAATGCCGAAAAACCGGATACCGACATACCGAGATAAGGAGAAACCGATGAACGACAAGAAGAACCGCGAGCCGATGGTGATCGCGTTGGCGACGGGCAAGGGCGGCAGCATGAAGACCACCAGCGCCGTGTTCCTGGCCTGCGCCCTCGTGGACCAGTCCCGGGGCGAGCAGCGCGCGCTCGTCGCCGACGCGGACGTGCAGGGCGACGCGAAGGACTGGTGGTACAGGGCCGCCGAGCTGGACGACCCGCTGCCGTTCGACGTGATGTCCGCCGCGCCGGCCGACATCGCGCACCTGCACGGGATCAACGGCCGTCTCGACGACCCCGTCGACTGGGTGCTGATCGACTCCGCCCCGTACGGGCGCGCGTTGGACGAATCGGTGAACAACGCCGACCTCGTGGTCATCCCGTCGAGCCCCAGCCGCATCGACCTCGATCAGGCCGCCGGGGTGAAGGACCTGTGCGACCGGCGCGGCGTCCCCGCCGCGATCCTCCTGTGCCGCACCGAGGCCAACACGACCGCCCTGCGCGACGCCCTGGCATGGATCGACGACGCGGGCATCGCGTGCTTCGAGACGCTGATCCCGAAACGGCAGGACATCCTCAACGCGAAATCCACCCGTCCCCGCGGGTCCCGCCTGCACGAGTACCGCGACCTGGCCGCCGAACTCAAGCAGACCATGCGACAGCTCAAGGACGAGGAGGAGGACCTGTGAGGAACATGAACCTGACGCCCCGCCCGCGCGACCTGACCGCGCTGCTCGACAGCGACCGGACGGAACCGGCGGATACCGGAAGACCGGAATCGGTGGATACCGAGATACCGAAAAACCGGAGGGCCGTGAAACCGAACGACGCGGAGGGCTGGGTGAAGACCAGCGTGAGCCTTCGCGCCTCGACCCGACGCCGGCTCAAGGCCTGGGCCGCCGAGCATGACATGCGCATCCAGGA
>JAIHTM010000041.1 GCA_022713905.1 Collinsella sp. | reverse complement strand
GGCGATGAACATCAGTTCGTACTTGTGCGCAGACATCACCCACCTCCTTCGGACTATTCGGCCACGGACGTTCCGTGGCAGGAGTGTGTATGCGTGTTAATCATAGGGTGATGCAGATGCACTTCACCCTGTGAGCAACTTGCCTATCCTATGGTCAGGGCGAGACAGTGCCGCATGTTCATCAACGATTGCAGCACTCTTACAACACAGCCCCACTTCACGGCACGCGCTGCGGTGGGGTGCTAGTACACTGGTTAAGGCTAAAAACACTGCAACACAAAAGGATGCGAAAGCATGTCGGCAATTCTTGAAGGCACTCCGGATAAACGACTCGTTTTGGTCACGGGCCGCGCCTACCCCGAGCTGGCCGAGAAAGTGGCCGAATGCCTGGGCACTGAGGTTCTCGAGACCACCGCTTACGACTTTGCCAACGGTGAGATGTACGTGCGGTTCACCGAGCCGGTGCGCGGTGCGGACGTGTTCGTGCTGCAGTGCCATTCGGGCGATATCAACAAGTGGATCATGGAACAGCTCATCATGATCGACGCTTTGAAGCGCGCCTCCGCCAAGTCTATTACCGTGGTGGCCCCGTTCCTTGGCTATTCTCGTCAAGACAAGAAGCACCGCGGCCGCGAGCCCATCACCGCTCGCCTGATTTTTGACCTGTTCCGTTCCGCCGGCGCTGACCGCATTATGACGGTTGATCTGCATGCCGCCCAAGAGCAGGGCTTCTTCGATGGCCCGGTCGACCATCTGACCGCCATGCCGGTGCTGCTTGACTATGTGCGTTCCGCCATTGACCTGAACAACACCACCATCGTCTCCCCTGATGCCGGCCGTATCAAGGTGTCTGAGCAGTGGGCCGCCAAGTTGGGCAACCTGCCGCTGGCCTTTATCCATAAGCAGCGCGACATCACCCGTCCGAATCACGCCGAGGCACACGGCATCATCGGTGATGTTGACGGTCGCGATTGTGTGGTGATCGACGATATGGTCGACACCGCCGGCACTATTTGCGAGGCCGTGCGCACCCTGAACGAATCCGGCGCCAAGTCGGTGACGCTGGTCGCCACCCATGGCTTGCTCTCCGGCCCGGCTGTGGAACGGCTGTCTCGTTGCGGCGCTCATGAAATCGTGTTCATGGATACCGTGCCGATTCCCGAGGAAAAGCGTCTGCCGAATATGACCGTGCTGTCTTGCGCGCCTCTGCTGGCCGCCGGTATCCGTTCCGTGTTCGAGGAAGGTTCCGTGGCGATTCTGCTGGAGGGGCTTCCCGAGGACATGCGTCCGCGCAATATCTACGCGTGATTGCTCTATTTCGATATTCATAAGGTCGTCACTTGATTGCGACGACCTTTTCTATGTATCGCGACACCTTATTCGTATTACCAGCTCCTCTTAGCGACAGAAATTTAGGAAATGAGCCCACTCTTCCTGAAATCCTGTCACTGAGCACAACTGAGTGACAGGATTTTAGGAAGATAGGACTCATTTCCGGAAATCCTGTCACTAAGACGAAGTCAGCGACAGGATTTCAGGACGAAGCCGATTCTTTCCTAAAATTCTGTCGCTAACAGACAAATAAAACTAGGAATGCCTCAGATAAAGGCGCGCTCGCCGAAGATAGCGGTGCCGACGCGCACGATGGTGGAGCCCTCTTCGATGGCATAGGCCATATCGTGGGTCATGCCCATGGAAAGCTCCTTACAGCTGGCAGTGCCTTCTGCACCGGAGGCCAGAATCTGGTCACGGGTACGGCGCAGATGCGCAAAGCCCGCACGAATGGCACGTTCGTCGTCCACATGGGCGCCGATGGTCATCAGTCCCTGCAATTCAAGGCCGCCCATGGCACCGATACGCTGCGCCAAATCGATGGCATGGCTCGGAGCACACCCCGACTTGGATTCCTCGCCGGATTCGTTGACCTCCAGCAGCACTCCGACCGTGATGCCGCGCATGGTGGCGCGGCGCGCAATCTTCTCCGCCAGTTCGATGGAATCCACCGATTCGATGGTGTTCACCACCGGCAGCACTTTGCCGATTTTATTGGCCTGCAATTGGCCGATGAGATGGAACGGAATATGATTCGCGGCATTGGCCGATGCACCAGTCGAATCGGAATCACCGACGCCGTTCGCAGCGCCAGACGCCGCTGCGCCGTTGAAAGCCCCAGCCTCGCCAATCACGCCCAACGACATTCCACGCTCCGAAAGCAAGCGCGTCAATCCCGGAGCCTTGACCGTAACCTCCTGTGGCCGATTCTCGCCGATGAGATGGATGCCGGCACCAATCGCGGCCATAATCTCGCCAACGTCACGCGTTTTGGTGGCGGCCAAGAGCTGCACCGAACCAGCTTCCCGCCCGGCCATGGATTCGGCCGCAGCGATACGATCAAGCACCCGATGCACGCCGTCCGTGATCTCCTGTGCCCGCGATTGATCGATGACCTCGTTGGCGAGGTCCTTGTGATCCATATATGCCGTCATTATTGCTCTCCCCAGTGAATCGACACCCCATCATACCCCGCATATGAGAAAGCCTCCCGCCGCTGTTCAGCAGTGGGAGGCTCACCCAATGGAAGGAGAATAGAGGGGTAAGAATTATCGTCTGAGCCAGACCCTCATCTGGCCGACCTCGCGGTTGGCCCATGAGTAGTACGGCACCAGTGTCAGTATGGCTGCTTCAGTGGCTGGCGCAACGTCGGCGGACGCATATAGCGCGGCGTCATCGCTATCAGCCTGCTCACGCACAGCCGGCAACGAGACGGTATCCACACTGCCCAGCAAATCAGACTGGAACTCGGTCTTAGCGGCAGCGGCATCAACGCCATCGGCCAAACGGTAGTTCCACAGATCACCGGGGTTGTCGGCCTGCTCGACGCAGTAGACCAGCAGGCCGCGCATGACGGCCACCTGGCCGGCGTCGGAACGCACTCGGGAGTTGGCACGCACGAACTTGACGGACATATCAAGCTCCAACGTATCGCCCGCGTTGACCATCAGATACACAAAGCCATCTTCAGGCTGAGCCACGGCAGACTTGCCATTGACGGTCAGTGCATAAGAGCCCAAGGCCAACCGGGGATACGCAGTCCGAATCGGACCGAGCTGTCCGTAGCGCTGGCGGGCAGGCTCACCGTGTATTCCACGTGACCGTTCCACGGGAAGTCCGAACGCTGTTCAACCGTGAGTCCGGAAGCGAACTCGGCCTTATTGGCGACCTCAAGGGCCTGCTCATTGCCGGTCACCTGATGGTAGGCGACGGCGGCCTCGATGTAGTGACCCATCACATACATCTCGTGGCTCTGCTGAATCAGGCTGAAGCGCGGGAGGTCGGCCCATACGCCGGACTTGACCTGATACGGAGTGTCCAAGTAGCCGTCCGGCTGCTGAGCGCGGGCGATGAGATTGACCGTGCGATTGCACAGCGCCTTGAGTTCGGGATCCGGATGGTAGACCAGCGCATAAGCGGCTTCCTCAAGCCACTTGTAGACGTCGGAATCCTGGAACACCATGCCGTGGAATTCGTCGTCCAATTCGCCGGTGACAACCTTCAGATTGGCGACCGCGTGGCCTTTGTTGTCAGCCAGCTGGTTGCCGGCCGGGTCGTCAGGCACTGTGGTGTCGATTTCGTCGTTCATCACTCACCACTGGTAGGGGATGACGGATTCGACGATCTGGTCGCGACGCCGCTTCCAGAACGGGGAAGTGATTGTAACGTTCATGATTGTCCTTTTCTTAAGGCCCTTCACTGCACCGCCTCTGGCCCTGCAATTAAGGACCGGCTTTCAGCCGGGCTCAATATTGACTTCGACGCTGTCGCGTCTCAGCCTGGAGCTTGTTGGGAGCCCACCGGGCTCCCAGCCAAGGGCTGTCGGCACTATCCGTCAGTCCTTGACAGCTCCAGCCATAAAGCCCTTGACGTAGTACTTCTGCAAGGCGAGAAACAGGATGGCGCAGGGGATCAGGAGAACCACGACGCCAGCCTCGGTGGCACCGTTGACCACACGAGGAATCGAGGCATGATGGCCCAGACATTGACTGGACGCGCGGCACGGCTCGAAGACGTTGCCGCCTTGGCGGGAGTCTCTTTGGCCACTGCGTCCAAGGCACTGCACAACAAGCCCCGCATTAGCGAAGAAACCAAGCAGCGCGTACTGGATGCCGCCAAGCGGCTCAACTACTCCCCCAACAAACTCGCCCAATTCCTGGCCCGCGGCACCACCGGCACTATCGACCTCGTCACTTCCGATTTGCAAGGCCGTTTTTCCGCACCGATTCTGATTGGCGCGGAGAACGAACTGCGCGCTCAATCGACTTCAGTCTTACTGGCCAACGCCCGTGGCGATGCCGCTCTTGAACGCCAGCACGTGGAAAAACTACTGTCGCTGAAGGTTGACGGTCTGCTTATTGTGCAGTGCGAAACCAACCCACGCCCCACGCTTGGCCACGACTGGGGAGTGCCGCTGATCTACGTCTACGGCCCCTCCACTGACACCGGAGACTGTTCGGTGACCTGTGACAACGTTGACGCCGGACGAATAGCAGTCAACCATCTCATCTCCTGCGGCCGTCGGCATATCGTCATCATCGGCGGCGACGAAACCTACACCGCAGCCACTGACCGTACCAAAGGCGCGCTCGAAGCGCTGGCCGAACTGGGCATCGAGCCGGCGGGCCCGATTCGTTACGGCAAATGGGACGAGGGCTGGGGACGCACCGCCACCTGCCTGCTGCTCGACCAAGGCGTCAAGTTCGATGCAGTGGTATGCCAGAACGATCAGCTTACCCGAGGCTGCATTGATGTGCTGAAGCAGCAAGGTCTGCGTATTCCGGATGATGTCGCCGTAATCGGCCACGACAACTGGTCCGTGCTGACTTCCAGTTCACGACCGGCACTGACGTCAATCGACGACGAGACCGAAACCATCGGCCGCTGCGCCGCCCGATATCTGATGGATGCCATCGACGGACACCCCCATCACGGCGTTGATTACGTACCCTGCCGCCTGATCCAGCGCGAATCGACGCTGCCGCTGGATTGATGATTTGCGGCTCTTATCCGAAGAGCCGCACAAATCGTCATCTCTCACAGTCAGCGCACTATACGCTCACTAACGAGGCGCAACCATCAGATCATAGTTACCAACGGAATCACCATCCGCTTCATCTGGCACACTTTCGGAAGAAACAACCGGAATTACATACGAATGGAATTCTGGTGTTTGTCCGGCGATCCTCTGCTCAAGCAAATCCACAATAGTGGCAGCTATCTCCTCATACGGCTGTATCACCGTAGGCAGCGGCGGATATGCAATCTTATAGACGAACGAGCCATCATAGCCGAATATAAATAGGTCATCCGGAATGCGACGCCCTCGCGAAAGCGCCTCACGCTGGACTGCGAGTGCAATCAGATCGGCTGCAAAAATACCATCCACGTCTGGGTACTGATTGAGGAACATTTTGGCAGTTTGCAGGTAGGACGAGAATTCAAACTGGTTGAGTCGCAACTCATAGGTAAAGCATTCGACACCGTGGTCACGCATCTGTTCGGCAAACACCTTATGCCGTTGCGCGGAAGGAGACAACACCTTCGAATAACCTACAAACTGCACAACTTTCTTACAGCCATGCTTCAAAAACGCCTCAGCCGCAATATGTCCGCCCTGCACATGATCTGCATGCACCACCGGAATATCATCGGCCAAGGAACGATCCAAGGATATGATCGGCAAACCAATGCCGGAGTAATCGATGTCCACGGAATGGCTGCCCACAATAATGCCATCAACCTTATTGGCGGTAAGCATATCCAAATATTTACGCTCTTTTGCCGAGGAATGCATGGTGTTGCACAGAATCATCTTGTATCCGCGACGATCCAGTTCGTCCTCAATGCGAGAAGCCATGGTGGCAAAGAATGGCTGCACCACATCGGGGATGACCAATCCGACAAAATTAGTGCGCTTGGTGGTCAGGCTTCGCGCAATCTGATTGGGTTGGTAGTGCAGCAGGTCTATGGCATCCTGAATGGCGCTCTTGGTTTTTTCCGACATATAGCCACGTTCGTTGAGATATCGCGACACCGTGTTCTTGGATACTCCCGCTACCCGCGCAACGTCCGTTATCGTGGCCATGAGTTTCCCCCCCCCCGTTATAGCAATTGGCGGCGAACGATTCCCTACAAGTCTAAATGGGAAACGCCCGCCGCCTATGGACAAGCCCCTAGGCTCTGAGCGCGTACCCCCGGATAGCGGCAAGCGCGGCATCGCCGCCATGCGGCTCGACTGCAATCTCATTGCAGGTCGCAGGAGCGAACACGTTCAGGGAATACACCACACGGCCTCCGTTGATGAAGATTTCCAGCGAACTGGTGTCGCCGATCACTTCCACTTCCATTCGGGGGCTTCCGGCGACCATCAGCGGGCTATGGGTCTTCCCCTTGCTCCACCCATCGGAATCGTTGCGGTCGACGCTCATCTCGGCATGCTCCAAGTCAAATGTGCATACCGTGCGTTTGCCTTCACCGCATCGAAGCAGCAGGTCCACCTGCTTCGCTCGCGTGGCCTCAAGGTCAAGCGCAAAGGAAAGATCGAAATGCACGCCGTCTCCGGCCTGGACGACATGCCTCTGCCCGTCGCGCACGGTCACGTTTTCCTCGGCACTCATGTCCGCACGCAGCCGATCAAGCTCCGCCACAGGACGGAACGACAGCGTCAGGTCATCGTTCAATACAACCTCGCGCGGCACCGAAAGCGATCCGCACCATCCTTGCTGGTATGTCGGGCCCCAGTCTTTCCAGAATGGCATCCAATCCCAGCCGTTGGCCCAGCCAACGGCGATCCGACGCCCTTGGGCATCCACGAACGTCTGCGGCGCATAGAAATCGAAGCCCCAGTCGGATTCACCGGTCACCGTGTAGACAAAGCGGCCCGTGGCATAGTCGATATCGCCAACGAAATACACCGTGGTACGCTCGCCGGCACCCATGGGCGAGCATAGGAACACCCATTTGTCTTTCAGCGGGAAGAAGTCCGGGCACTCCCACATGTATCCCCACTCGCCACGGGACTCGTGCATGACGTTAAGGAACTCCCAATCAAGAAGATTCTCGGATCGGTACAAGAGAGCTTGCGCCTTGCCGTCGCGCTGCGCGCCGACCACCATGTAGTACAGCCCTTCATGCTCCCACATCTTGGGGTCGCGGAAGTAATCCGTGGGAACACCGCTGGGGGCCTCGATCACGGGATTGCCCTCGTACTTGGTAAAGTGCACACCGTCTTCGCTGATGGCTATGTTCTGTGTCTGCACAAAGCCATTGCCATGGTTGGCGGTGCCGGTGTACGCCACGTACAGCTTGCCGTCCTTCTCGATGGCGCTGCCCGAGAAGCATCCGCCCTGGGGGTGGTCGTCGTATGGCTCGCTGGGCGCCAACGCCATCGGCAACTGGGTCCAGTGCAGCAGGTCGTCGCTGACCGCATGGCCCCAATGCATCTTTCCCCAGAACCCGCTATACGGGTTGAACTGGTAGAAGAAATGGTACTGGCCCCGGTAATAGATCAGACCATTGGGGTCGTTGATCCAGCCGCACGGCCCCATAAGATGATAGGTTTGGCGCATACTGGCCTGTGCTACCTCGGGGGCGTGTTCGGCGATATAGGTCGAGGCCGTATCGATGGCCTGCTGCATGGACTTTGTTGTCATGGGAACTCTCCTTGGTCCCTTAATGGTTGGGGTTATGTCGCCTTACTGCTTCGCGTCGAATTCTTCGCGAAGCTTCTTGGCGAATTGCGTGTTCAGCGCGGACTCGCGACGGGCTTTGTCTTCCTTGATGCGGAACTGTTCATCGCGCGCGGGCTTGTATTCCTTCCACCGTGCCGCATATGCCTCGCGGGCGGAACGCTGCTCATCGGTCAGCTCAGGCTGAGGCAGCACACGTTCCGGAAGCTGCGGCACTACCGGCAACCGGTCCTCGACCGGGGCAATGGTCAGCGGAGTCGCCGTGGGCAATGTCTGATACCAGTAAGCCGTGGAACTCCAATCATCGGACAGGTGATTGGCGTGCCCATGCTCGATCGTGACTTTGAGATGCTTCTCGAAACGCACCGGGTCCGTGATGTGGAATCGATACGAAACCTGGAAGCCATCCGTATCTCCCTCATGGACGATGGTGCCGAAGAACGGATAGGCATTACGCTGCATGCCCCATGCATGGTTGAAGTAATCCTCGGTGCCGGTGCCATTGAGCGAGGGATACTCCTCCCCGTCGATGAAGAACATGTCGTTGCCCTCACCCCACCAGCTGCCCTGGAAATGCTTAACGGTGAGATTGCAGCCCACGTAATGACCGGTGCCTTCAACGTCCAGCACGGTGTAGTTGTGCTCGCCCTTGAAGTTGGTGACGTTGTTGACCTCCGGGCTGTTGACCTGCAGGTCGGGACCCCAGCCGTCGCACGGGTTCTCACGATGCCATGCCGCATGGAAGTAAGCGGTGTCCTCGGGCAGCGGCTCGGCATACATTTCATAATCAATGTTGAAGTAGAGAATGAACGGCAGCTCGTTCTCGTTGATGATCTCGATCTTCGCCTTCTTGTTGAAGGGCATCGGGAAGTAGCACGAGACCGAGCAGGGAGCCCCGTAACGGCCTGCCTCTTCCGGCTTCAGCGATACGTTGAACGGCAACGATGAGAAGTTACCCGGATAGCTGTTGCCGATGCAGAAGAAATCACCGAACGGGCATAGCACGCTTGGCGTATCCTCGTCATCCCAGGTGATTCGAATGAGTGCCTTGCGGTAATAGAACGGATCATAGTCATCCCAGATCACGCCAAGTGCGGGATGGATCTCCATTACGGGAGCGGCAGAGGCCTGCGCGACCGGATCGAGAATGGAGGGTGCAGCAACCCTGCGGCAGCTGGAAGTCATCCACATATGCGTGATACAGCCTGGACCTTCGATTTCTCCAAGCGTGATGGTTTCACCGGCGGGCACTTCCCAGTAGTCTTGGTTCTTGCCCCGCTGATCCCAGCTGGCAAGTCGACCATTGCGAGCATGGTGGACGCTCGTCAGGTCTTTGAACATTCCCGAGATTGCACTCATGGCGTTCTCCTTTGTCATTGATTTTGTTGTTTTTGGGGGGGGGTATCGACAGCGACGAATGTCAGCCCTTGACCGCGCCGGCGACCATGCCGCCGACGATCTTCTTCTGGAACAATCCGTAGAAGATGAGTTCAGGGATGATGATCATCACCGATGAAGCGACTATGCCGCCGTAATCCACGGTGTAAGTGCCCTTGAAGAAGCTGGCTCCCATGGACAGCGTATAGTCGGCCTGATTGCGCAGCATCACGGAAGCGTACGGGTATTCGTTCCAGATGTAGAGCACGTTGAAAATCACCACGGTAGCGATCACCGGCTTGGTCATGGGCAGGATCACCCGGAACATCAGATCCCATATCGAACAGCCGTCGATGACGGCGGCCTCGTCGATCTCCGCGGGAAGCGCTTTGAGATAACCGACGAACAGCAGCGTGTTGAAGGAAATCGATGAGGCGACATACGGCATGATCAACGCCCATTGCTCCTTGAGCCCGAAGAACATGTTGATCTTGTAGACCGGGAACAGGAGGATGAACGGAGTCACGCTCAGGCCGGCAATGAGGAAGGCGTACACCGCCTTAGTCAGGCCGGGGCGCTTGTACGTCATGCGGGCCAGAGCGAAGGAGCTGAAGAAAGTGATGGTCAGCTCGATGATCAGGGAGACCACGCACACCACGAACGTATTGAGATACAGCCTCGGATAGTTCAGCGTTTTCAAGGCATTGCGGTAATTGTCCCAATTCAACGCCTTGGGCCAGCTCAACGGGTCGGACATGATTTCGGCGTTCGACTTGAACGACATCATGAGCATCCACAGGAGCGGGAACACCATCAGGACGGTGATCACCACCATAAGAATGGTGAACCATGTTTTTGCACGTTTCGACATCATGGCCGATCAGCCCCTTTCCTTGGAGCACAGGAAGTAGATTCCGGTGATTGCCAGCGACACGAGGAAGGTCACGGTGGCGATGGACATGCCATAGCCGTACTCGCCGGACTGGAAGGCCATCGAGTAGCTGTAGGTGACCAACGTCTCTGACATATGGTTGGGTCCACCGCCGGTAGTTTGCTGCACGATCTCGAAGATCTTGAAGATTCCGGTGATAATCAGCACAACCACGGTGGAAATGGTCGAGCGCATCATCGGTATGGTCACATGAATCGTGCGCTGCCAGGCATTGGCGCCATCCACGCGCACGGCTTCCATCACTTCTTCCGGAATCATTTTGAGTCCCGCTATGAAGATGGTGGTCAGGTAACCAAGCTGCTGCCAGAAATAGATGAACGCGATCGAATACGGAGACAGCGTCGTTCCGCCAATCCACTGCTGGGCTAGGTCTCCCGCACCAACGGCCCGCAGGACGCCATTGATCACGCCGATCTTCGGGTCGAGAATGTACACCCAGATGATGCCCACGATAATCGGAGCGATAATGGCCGGCGAGAACACCAGCGCCTTGGACGTATCGGCGAATGCCAGTTTGCTGTTGAGCAGCAGCGCCAACAGAAACGAAAGCACCAGGAGCAGCACCGACGCCACCACGAAAATGATGGCAGTATTGGCCAAAGATTTCCAGAAGATATCATCTTTGACCAGCCGCACGTAGTTGTCGATTCCATTGAAACGAGCTTTGCCGATACCTGAGTATTTGGTGAAACTGTAGGCCACTGCAATGCCGATAGGCAAAATGATGAACACTACATACACCGCAAGCGTGGGAATCAGAAACCCTACCTTATAGCGCGTTTTGCTAAGCCAATGCATTACGGCACACTTTCTGCGAAGAAAACAATGTGTTGATTAAGACAACGGCATGGCCGGCCGGTTGCGAGACCGGCCACACCCATCGAGGAGGGAGATATGCGTTACTTCGAGTTGGCCAGCGCCCCATCCATCTTGGCGACGGCATCGGCCGGAGTATGGGTTCCCTGCATAACGCCGAAGAGCCCGTCATACAACGATGCCTGCACCGCGGAGGGCACCGTCAGATCAGGAGCGGCGGTAGGCGACTTCCACCCATTGCCCAGGGCCTCGACCATGGCATTCATCGCGTACTTGTCCGAAGACGGAGCAAGACCGTCATAACTGGTGGCCGGGAACATGGAGCTCTTATAAGACAGTTCAGCGGCATCCTTGCTGTAGTAGAACTTGAGGAAGGCATAGGTTGCCTCCTTGACGGCATCGTTGTCGGCAACGGTGGCCGGAACTGCGATAGGCGCGGAAGGCACCTTCATATCGATTTCCTGATCGGCCGAGGAATCCGTGAACTTCGGCCCCCACCAGAATCCGATACGATCGCCGATGTTCTTATCGAATTCAGCGCAATCCCATTGGCCGGTACCGAACATCGCGGCTTTGCCCTCATCGAACTGCTGCTTAGCATCGAAGTACTCGATGGTGGACATATTCTCCGGGAACGCACCGGCATCGGCCAACCCCTTGATCTTGTCGAAGGCCTTGGCCAGCTCCGCATCGGAGAATGTCCCCTTACCGTCGAGGATGGACGCGATGTCATCTCCCCAGCCATAACGAGATAGCCAAATGTTGAATTCCCACATGGCATACGAGCTGTTCTTGGAACCAATCGACAGCGGCGTGACCCCGCTGTCTTTGAGCTTGGCAACCATGTCAAGGAACTCGTCGTATGTGGTGTCGTCGGTCGGATAATCGACGCCGGCCTTATCGAAAACATCCTTGTTGTAGAAGATGCCCTGCACATTGCTCTGGTACGGCAATCCATACTGGACCCCGTTGCCGTCCCGGAACGCGGCCTCGGAACCATTCAGCGCATCTTTGACATCGCTGTTCTGATCAAGAAAATCCGTAAGATCCATGAGCACACCGGCTTCATTGAATTCGGTGACCTGTGACCCCTCGACCCAGAAGACCTGCGGCAAGGTGCCGTCAGAGGCGGCGAGCTTCATGTTCTTGGCATGCGATTCGGTGTCGGCGGCAACGAACTCAACCTTATACTTGCCCTTGTTGGCTTTGTTGAATGCTTCAACGATGTCATTGGTCGCCGGCTCCTGCTTGGCGGGGTTGGCCACATTGATGCCGAATTTGATGACGGTGGCGCCACTATCGTCCTTAGTGACCTCCGTGTCGGACCCACCGCAACCGGCAAGCGTGCCGATAATGGTCAACGCCGCGACGCCTGCACCGATGACGGACATCGCCCGACTCTTCATAATATGCTGAGTCATGGTGCTCCTTTGCTCCAATTTCCAGTTTTTCTTTGCGACCGCAGCCGCACACATCGTTCCGAAAACCTGTTAACCGAGTAACATAGTATATGCATTCCAACACTTTCACTACGTTGTCGATTGTTTTCAATAAATCCAGAAATGGCTTCATTTCAGTCTTTATTTGTTTTCACACCGCTGCGTTGAATTCACCATAACACCGTGGTATCTTATATGTCAACCGGTTAACACATTGCGTGTTGCATACGGCGAACGAACCCGGAGGCTTCCCCTTTTTCACCTCCGGGTTTCCTTATGCTTCACCGGTCTAAGTCCATAAGAATTCAAGGCGATATTCACGCTTCAGGCCTGCACCGATGTTGGCGGGCACGTATAGAAAATACAGGCCTTTCGCTGTTTGCGGCGGGTGGTGGTTAGGCGGCGGTGACGGCTTTGAGGTCGAGTTTGCCGCAGGTCGGGTGGATCATGGTGGCGAAGTGGTCCGTGTTGCGGAAGCCGCGGGCCCGTCTCTTCACGTTCCGGATGACGCTGTCGGCACCCTCGAGGACGGCGTTGGCGTACGGGTGCCCGGAGCATGCGACGATCTCGGCGAAGCGGCGGCGGATCAGACGGGCGGGCTCCTTCATGGGTTCGGGCCTCGAACGCATCATCCACGAGCGCAAGCGGCATAGCCCGCCCCATGCCCCGGCGGGCGTGCGGCCGTCCATGTGGATGTCCTGCAGGACCTCGCGCATCCGGCACGCGCGGGCGGTCTTCAGCCGCTGCCGCGTGAGGCCGCGCTTGGTCTCCAGCCGCAGGCCGGAGAGGGCCGCCTCGTTCCCGAGCCACAGGTGCTTCGTCCTCTTCAACGGCCCGTTCTCCCGCCCCTCGGCCTTCCTGACCCTGTCGACGGCCTCGTTGGCGTGCCTGGCCACGTGGAACCTGTCGGCGATCCGCCTGGCATGGGGCAGGTGCTCGCGGATGCCCTTTTGGAACCCGGGGCTCGTGTCGCAGGTGACGGGCCGCACGCACCCAGGCGCCCCGTTGCGGTCCATGAAGTCCCCGGCGAACCGTTCGACCGTGGTCGAGTCCCTGCCCGGGGCCGCGTCGGTCACGTCGTGCGGCCTCGGGGCAATGAAAGCGCGCGCCGGGGCCCGAAGACGATCGCGATGCGCAGTCCCCGCCCGCCGTCGCCCGCGTCCCTGAAATCCACGGACCCAACCTTCCAGGGCTCCTGCAACTGCAATGCGGCGGTGAACAGGTAGGAGGTATCCATGCCTCCAACCTACCCGCCGGCATCACCCCACATCACAACCGCCCACCACAAACAGCGAAAGGCCAGTTTTCTCAAGAAAAACAAACGAAAATATACTGTTGATCACACGAGGAATCGAGGCATGATGGCCCCAGACATTGACCGGACGCGCGGCACGGCTCGAAGACGTTGCCGCCTTGGCGGGAGTCTCTTTGGCCATTGCGTCCAAGGCACTGCACAACAAGCCCCGCATTAGCGAAGAAACCAAGCGGCGCGTTCTATCGGACGGCGTGCGGCATGATACTTGGTCGATGCCATCGACGGCAACCCGCATCACGGTGTCGACTACGTACCCTGCCGCCTTATCCAGCGCGAATCCACCCTCCCGCTGGACTGATATCAATCGATACCCTACCGCTTCTTGGTTTTGCGGCCCTTTAAGTAGATGTCGATGACGATCCATACGCCGAGGGCGAAGGCCACGACGTAGCCCATGAAGCCGATGACCGGAATGCCGAAGATAATCGGCTTC
>JAIHTM010000360.1 GCA_022713905.1 Collinsella sp. | reverse complement strand
GGGGTCGTTCTGGGCGGTGAACCGTCCTGTGAGGCGTGCGGTCTCGTTGATGACGTCCTTGGCCAGGCGCGCCCAGTCGTCTTCGGTGTAGCCTCGCGTGTTGACGGCCCAGAGGTGATCCATGGTCAGGCCGGCTTTGCTTCGGCCGTTGATGACGTCGGTGAATTTCGCACCGACGTGCATGGTGTTGTTGTAGCCGCCGACGATCTGCCAGAAGGCGCGGTCCGAGCTGACCTGCGCCTCCTTGTAGTCGGGCATGCTGATGCCGGCGGCTTCGGCCCATGCGGCTCGCACGTTCCTGTAATAGTCCTGTGCGATGAGGTTGGCTTTGCGCGCGTAGTCTTCCAGTTGGCGGCGGGCTTCGGTGGTGGGATCATCGCCGAAGTAGAGGCTGTTGGGCACCATCGTCTTGGCTTCGATGATGAGGTCGGCGAGCTCGTCCTGATAGTCGTCCCACATGTCGTTGAGGTGCCCGTTGAACGCTTTACGCTGCGCCGGGCTGAGGTTGCTCAGCGGCAGGCTGTTGCTGTCCATTGGCTGCGGCCTCCTGCGTGTCGGTCTTGGCGGCGGCGATCTTGGCGCGTAGTTCGTCGATGGCGTTCTGCGTGCGCTGCTGTCTCTCGTAGGCCCTGTGGGCGGCGATCTCGTCCCATGTCAGGCCGGCGCGGCTCAGGCCCACGTCGCTGTCGGCGAAGGCGGGGTTGGTGGACGCGACCTTCTGGTACCAGTCGGCGCGGGCGGCGTCGCTGGCTTCCTTGGTGGGTGCCCAGATCGGTCGCAGTTGGCGGATGTCGGCTTCGTCCGCGCCCTGGGCGGCGAGCGCCATGGCGAGGATACTTTTGATGCTTTCGCCGAAGCGTTTGTTTTGCCGGTCGGCGGTGCGGGAGAGTTTGCGTTCGGCTTCGGCCATGGCTTCGGCGCTGGCGGGGTTGTCCATGGTGATGCCGAGGTCGTTGACGGGGATGTCGGTTTCGCTGCTGACCATGAGGGCGACGGTTTTGAGCATGTCGGAGTGTGGCTGCATCGAGGCCTGTGTGAGTTGGCGCAGTTCGGGTTTTTCGCCGTTGCGGCCGGCGGGGATGCCGTTGATGACGCTGACGATGCTGCCCCATGTGTCGGGGCTTACCTGTCCTTTGTTGGCTCCGAGGAACCAGATGCGTGGTGCCGCGTAGAATTCTGCGGTCGCTTCCATGCGCACGAGGGTGCGCAGTCCGAGGTCGGTGAGGGCCATGAGTGGGCGGGTGATGCGGCTGGAGC
Source organism: Collinsella sp. (assembly GCA_022713905.1). Classification (GTDB taxonomy): domain Bacteria; phylum Actinomycetota; class Coriobacteriia; order Coriobacteriales; family Coriobacteriaceae; genus Collinsella. The sequence continues at coordinate 482 of JAIHTM010000360.1, read as the reverse complement.
CGAGGGGGCGGTAGAGCTGTTGGTCGCTGATGATCGGTACGACGGTGGGTTGGTCGAAGCCGGTTTCGATGCGTTCGGCCTGCCATGTGCCGCTGTTGCGGCGGCAGAGGTAGACCTTGCCGGGCAGCCATACGTCGAAGCGGGTGATGTAGCCGTCTTTGTCTTTGTCGCGGATGGTCATGGCTGCGCCGATCCTGTCGTTGCCCCAGTCCCATATGGCGCTGCTCCAGTCGGCGGCGCGGGGCGTGATCCGTATGTCGTCGTCGTCGCCGGAGATGGTCATGAAGCTGCATCCGTGCGTGTATGCGGACACGATGGCCTGTTGGATTTTCACGCCGAACGTGTTCGCCGCGATGATGTCGTCTACCTGCGTTTGGAGGCTGTCGGGCGCGTCGATGCCTTCGAACACGGAAAGGTCGGCGAGCGCGCGGACGGCTTTGTTGGGCCAGCCGATCATTGGTTTGGCGAGGGCTTTCATGGCC
>JAIHTM010000040.1 GCA_022713905.1 Collinsella sp. | reverse complement strand
TCCATGGGCGGTTACAGATCGAGGAGGACACGACCATGAAAAAGAAGGCCTTAGCGATTCTCACCCTCTGCATGAGCCTCTTTGCCGCAGTTGCCCTAGTGGGCTGCGGCGGAAGCGGCGGCGCTGCCGGCAGTGGCGGTAGCGGCGGCGCGGAAAAGCCAGCCTTGGATATGAGGACCGACTTCATCTGGTTTAAGGTCGAGGTCCCCGAGGGCGTCGAAATCACCGACGTCGCCGGCGATACCGCTGACAGAGCCCAGTTTAAGTTCACCGAGAGCGAGCACGCCAGCGATCGCTTCATCCCTGTCTTCGACCCCGACAAGAACGCTGACGAGCTGTTCGACTACGAGGCCAAGTGGAAGGCCAGCTCCGGATGGACCGAGAGCGACCCCGTCAAGTACAACGGCAAGACCTGGCGCAGCGCCTACTTCACGCACTCCGGCGGCGTGACGACCGAGTACTTCACCGACGTTGACGGCGGCAGCGTGTACGTGCGCATCGACAACGTCGAAGAGCACAAGGACGCCGTCGAGACCATGATGGAGTCCCTTGAGTTTGCCGATGACATTGCCGAGGCCAAGACCGAGGCCATGGACGTCAAGCTCGACGATATCGAGATCAAGCGCTAAGCGACTGGCGAGCGCAACGGGAAACACGGTCGCAGTGCAAACAAGCGACGGTACCCCAGCGCTTCGTACCCAGGGAGGGCCGGTAAACCGACCCTCCCTTTCTTATGCCTGTAGCCGACGAACGCGAGGATGCCGGACGCCGGAACCGCCCCAAATGTGGCAACAGTACGAAAACGACAAACACCCCAACACGTCCGCCCACCGATTTATTGCGCCGCGCAGACAATTAAACCAGCATCTTTAAACATCTGGGCAGTATAGTGACCAAAACTATCGCATAACCGCACTCCGCGAATGGAGAAGTTATGACCGAACACCATGCCATCAGCCGCCGAGCGTTTACGCTGGGCCTAGGGCTTGCGGCGTTGTCACCACTTGCAAGCCTGCCCGAAACCGCAGCGCCGGGCATTCCCCTGCGAGCGGCATTTGCAGACAACACACCCGCACCGTCGGACAGCCTCCACAATTTCGTCATTCGCCTTCGCCCCGCGGGCTATTTTCGCACCGCGAGCGTCAACCAAGACGGCAACGTTCGCGGCAACGTCTGTCACCTGTTTAACGATGGCACGTCCAGCAAGCTCATCCTTGAGAACGTAACGACCAAGAATGACGATACAAACTGGTACGCCATCCGCACCTTGCTCAATTTCGAAGAGCATAAAAAGACGGGCTACAGCATTTGGTCGGTCGACGACGACTCGGACAAAGATGGAAAGGTCATCCACGTATGGGGCGGCGAGTATGACAACAAGCCCAGCCGCGCTTTTGCGTTCGAGCGTCAATCAAACGGAACCTACATCATCCGAGACCGCACGGTCGAGAAAGAAACCGAGAAAAAAGACATTAAGTACCTGGCAATAGAATCGAACGGCAAAGACCAGGACAACAATAAGATCTGCCATAAGAGTAAGAGCATTCCGTGGGAGCTCGAACTTATCGGTTACGACATGAAAAAGAACGATGCCACGGTTAGCAGCCTCGACTGGATCACGTACAGCAGCTACGTCGACGGACCATGTTGGATGAAATACGTCGACGACAACAAGTTCCTCGACGAGCTGAGCATCCCGGGTACGCACGATTCGGGCACCTGCAGCGTGGACAACGACACTGAGCCCCAATCCTCGCAAGTAAAATGCCAGCAGGATTACATTCCCACGCAGTTGCTCGAAGGCATTCGCTATTTTGATATCCGGCTCGGAAAGGGCGATGACCCCGGCATCGACCACGGGATTTTCTACCTACTCAAAAAAGACGGGAACTATCTGCATCTCTCCGATGTCATAGGCTACTTCAAAACGTTTTTGAACGAAAACCCGTCAGAAGCGCTCATCATGCTCGCATCGCGCGGCAACGATGAGGCTACCGACGAAAGCATAACGACGACCTTCGCCAAGGTTATGGCCGATAACCCCAACCTGTTCTACACGTCGAGCCACGTCCCCACGCTGGGCGAGGTGCGCGGAAAGATCGTCCTGCTGCGTCGATTTGGGCTCGCCGGCAACAGCGTAAGCAGCCACACGTGGGGCCTCGACATCACCCAATGGGATGACAAGATCAAGGCGCATTCCGGGCAGTCGATGTGTCTCGTCCAAGACGCGCGGGGATTTGAAGCCATAGGGGAAACGGGCAATGAAGAGCCCTATTGCACCAAGGTATATGCCCAGGACAAGTACAAACTCACGGGAACCGACAAGCTCAGCTGGGTCGATAATGCGCTGAAGGAAACGACCGGGCGCACGTGCAACAAGGTGGACGTCGTGGACGATGCCGGGGCCGAGGTGCAAGTCCAGGAGCGTTGCTGGTCTATCAACTACACCAGCTGCACGGGCTTGTCGCACGGAGGCAATCCTTTTACCTCGGCACGAGTAGTCAACGAGCATCTGTACAAGAGCCCGTACATCAATCCCAGCGGCACCGAGGATACAAAGTCAGATTACCTCAAGCACATTGGCATCATCGCATCCGACTTTGTTGATGCGGCGCTGGCCCGGAGCATCTACCAGCGCAATTACAATTACGATACGAAGCACACGCAGTCGGCTTCGTGCTGCCTCCCGACCCGCATGCGCATGACGTACGGCGACTCGCTGAGCGATGCCTCGCTCCAGGATGGCAAGACCGTTGGCGAGGGCCATTTCCGCCTTGTCGACAGCAGCAACGTACTCAACGTGGCGGCTTCGGGCCATGCGTTTACCATCGAATACGTGGATGTCGACGCCTTGGGCAACGAGACCGTTACGGGGCTGCAGGGATCCGTGCCCATCGATATCGATCCGCGCGCACTGACACCCCACTTTGAGGGGCTCGAAGGCCTTAAGGCCGGCGAGGATGTGCGCACAAAGGTCGCGGCGCTGCTCGAGGGCAAACTCGAAAACGATGCCTGCACGGCTCAGCTCGAGTTTGTGCACGACGCGGACGGCGCTCCGGGCACGGCAATGGTCGAGGGCGAGGCATTTACCGCGGGAACGTACTGGGTGCGCGCGAACGGTCTTTTGGGCGACGCGGCGCAAAACTACAAGCTTGCTAATGACGGAGCCGCGAGCTTTACCGTAGCGGCCTCGAGCAGTGCAGGCGGCACCGGCACCGACGGTGGCACGGGTTCCAACGCAGGCAGCGCTGATAAGAACGGTAAGGGCAACAAGGGCAAGAACTCGGGCGGAAAACTCGCCGACACGGGCGACGGCTCCGGCATTGCCGCCGGGCTCGCTGCCGCCGCCGTAGCGACAACGGTCGCCGGCGCGGCAATGCTTGCCAACGACCGCGAAAACGCTGGGGACGGTAGCGAATAGGCAAGCCGGCCTTTTAGACACATCGACTCAATGGGGGGCGCAGGACACCGTTCTGTGCCCCCGATTTTTACCTTGGCCCAAACGCCGCCATAGGCTACATCACCATGTTCAGCGCGTTAACAAACTCCTGGGCCTTCGCACGGCTGCTCAGGCTAAAAACACAAGCAGTCAACAGCCTGTTACGCAGAAAAACATCGCGGCCCTTGATCCTGTTGACCCCCGTAATGTCCTTAAGATAGACAATCTCGGTGTGCTTGCCACCAAAAGTGCCCTTCTTGAGCACCTCAATACGGTTGGGGTAGATCTTGACGTCTTTAAACCTACCCGAGCCCTTGTCCTGAAACAGCAAGGTGTTGTTGTCCATGCGTGCCACTCCCATGGGGTTCGCTAAAACTGCCTCTATGGCCACATTTTAGTCACCGCAAGGCCCCCATGCGAAGGTGCCAGACAACGCAGCAATTCGTGTCCGCGCGAGGCTTTAAACTAAATGTAATAAAGATGCATTCCTCAAGAGGAAAGTCGGGCGATATTGATGGGTGAACTGGTAAACCGCGGGGAATCGACAATCGTGCCAGAAGTTTTTTACAAGCAGGTTTCCTCGATTCTCAACGCCGCTCGCAACAAGGCATATACCGCCGTTAACTTTGCGATGGTTGAGGCGTATTGGGAGATCGGCAAGAGCATTGTTGATGAGCAGGGCGGAGAGGAGCGCGCCAAGTATGGAGAGGCACTGCTCAAGGCCCTCGCAATCAGACTTACCAAGGATTTTGGTAAAGGTTTTGAAGCAAGAGAGCTGCGTAAAATGCGTCAGTTCTATCTTACATTTCCAATTCGGGACTCACTGCGTCCCGAATTGAGCTGGACACATTACCGCAGGTTAATACGCATTCCTGACCCCGAAGCTCGAACATGGTACATGAACGAATGCGCCGATTCTCGCTGGAGCACGCGTCAGCTCGAACGCCAGATCAACACCATGTTCCGCGAGCGCCTACTTGCCAGCAAAGACAAAGAGGCCGTCACCCAGGAAATCCAAAAGAGCGCCCCGACCCATCGCCCCGAGGATATCATCCGCGACCCATATGTACTGGAGTTTTTAGGTTTCTCGGACGATGCTGCGTTTCGCGAGAGCGATCTAGAGCAGGCGCTCATCACGCATCTTCAGAAGTTCCTGCTGGAGCTTGGCCGTGGCTTCGCTTTCGGGGCGCGCCAAAAGCGCATCACCTTTGATGGGCGCCATTTCTATATTGACCTTGTTTTTTACAACTATCTGATGCGCTGCTTCGTGCTCATCGACCTTAAGACGGACGATCTTACGCATCAGGACCTGGGCCAGATGCAAATGTATGTGAACTACTACACGCGCGAGCTCATGAACGAAGGCGATAATCCGCCCATAGGCATCGTGCTCTGCGCGGACAAAAGCGATTCGATCGTCGAGTACACGCTGCCCGAAGACAACGACCAAGTGTTTGCCGCTAAATACCTGCCGTATCTTCCAAGCAAGGAAGAGCTGGCGCGCGAACTAAGCGCCGAGTACCGCGCCATCAACGAAGCGACTAATGGCGAAGCGCAAGGATAGCAATGAGGTTCCGGCGAACGCGACAACGGCAACGGTTCGCTCATGCGCATCGCGCCCTTGGCGCTCACCGATGCGACAGACGAAGAGGTCAGCGAGGTCTCCGCGATTACGCACGCCCACAGAACGTCAATCGACGCATGCATCATATCTTCTTCGGGCAGATGCTTGCTCAATTCAAAGAGAGCTAGAGGCTTGATTGCCCGTTAGATCGACACCACTCCAAAAAGGGGTCGGACATCCCCCACCGTGGCCTGTGGGGTAAAATCTTGACCGCCGCGGAATCCGCCTGCGGGCAACGCTCTGATCTCTGATTGGAGTGAAGCCTATGAACTTGTTTCTTGAAATCCTGCGCCTCTCGATGTATGTGACCGGCATTGCCCGGAACCTCTACTCGATCTGGCGGGAATATAAGCAGTAACGGATAGCGAAGGGAGTCATGCAAAGGGCCGGTTGCAGCCGGCCCTTTAGACGATAATACCTGCGTTGCCCGCGCTTCCGAAGTGTGACTAGCTGAGGAGCGGGTTCCGCGGCACAACTTGATTTTACCCAGCGGGGCGGCTCTTGTGCAGCCGCTCCACTGTTTATTTACATCCACTTCCCGTTAATCGACTGGACAGCAGCTCGCGCTCCCCTACTTCCCAAAAATCGCTGCAAACAGCCCCTTGCGTTTGGGCTTTTCTTCTCGGTAGGAGCCCTCGGTTGTAGCTGCCACCTGCCGCGGCTGGTCGCCGCCTCCGCGGCGCACGATCTGGTATAGGAACGGCGATTTAACATATTTGACCTCGATGGGTGTGGCGTGCACGGTGCTTTCGCTCGACAAATGCAAGCTCGGGTTGAGCGGTGCCACGATATGCGTTTCGCGCTTGTCGCTAAACACCGCCGCGGCCGCGCGGCCCGTCTGTCCGTTTACGGCAATGCGCACCTGCTCGCCATCGCGGCTGTCCGTCGCCGGACGATCGACAAAGTAGACCGGCACCATCACCAGGCCATCCTTATGCTTGCGGGCCTTGCGCGCCCAGGTTCGGATGCTCTTTTTATTGAGCCCCAGTACGGCCTCGGCATCGTTTCCCGCAACGTCGAGCGCCAACTTATCAATGACCACCTGGTCCTTGGTAGATGCATCGACGGAGACGACGCGGAAGTCGCCTTCCTGCATGGCGGGATCGAACGGACCGACCTTGGCAAAGTCCCACGGCTCCAAAATGCCCATGAGGCGAACGTCCAGGTAGTTTGCCCTGGGGTATGCCCAGTCGAGCACCTCGTAGTACACCAGGGTTTCCTTGCTCAGGCCCTTGCCCGGGAAGCTCGCCATCATGCGCAGGTCCGCCAGCGCCATGGGGAAATAGAAGAGCATCATGTCGTTTTGGATCGCATCTTCCACGTCGTGCCCGGCAAAGGCATCCGGGTACTGGCGCACCAGCTGCAGCGCGTTGGCACGTGCCTGCTGCGGCGAGATTTCGCAGGGAATACCCTGATCCGGCACATACTCCGCACCCACGCCCATGGTCAGACGCTTGCTAAACGTCCCCGGCTTGAGCAGGTCGGCAATGCCGATCTTGTTGCCGCAGGACGGGCACTCAAACACGCGCTGGGTCGACTCGCCCTCAAAGGACGCACCACAGAAGGGGCAAGGAATACTCACATGCGTGGCCTCTTGGAACTCCTGCGCCGTGCCGCGATCCTCCCACAGCAGATGTTCCAGGACCGACTGATTGCGCCAGTGCGAATTGAAGAAATACCAGTCCGGGTCCTCCGGGCGCTCGAGTTGCGACACATGCGTGAGCTTGAGCAGTCCATCCACCACCGTCAGCGGCGTATGGCGAATGCCCAGGGCGCTCTTGGGCTCTCCGACGTCCGCCTGCCACGGAACGACCGTGCCGCAATAGGCGCACTCAAAGCTGCGCTTAGCCTGGTGCGAGTACATAGGGCCGCCGCAGTTTTGACATTTAATGGCAAACATCTCGTCCATGGAAACGTCCTCCTTTGCACAGGGGCTGTCGACATTAAGTATGTCGAGCAAGCAGGCACATGCCCATACCCATGTGGCCCAAAATGGACCACCCAGGCAGACGAGAAGGCTCGCTCGTTAGCATCGGCAGACTATTGCTGCATTTTCTGAGCATCGGTGCACGGCGCCCCCGCGCGAGCTACACTATCCCCTTAAACATGATTGTGAGGACGACCGCTATGCTATTTGTAAATCGGCTGGTACATACGCTTGTTCCCGGCAGCGAGAGCGAGCCGGTCGATGCATCTTGCCGCACCAACGCGGGCTTTTCCGCAAGCCTCGTCTGCATTGGCCTCAACATCACCCTGTGCCTGGCCAAGGGCATCGCGGGCCTGCTCGCCGGCTCTGTCTCGCTCATCGCCGACGCCTTCAACAACCTCTCCGACGCCTCGAGCAACATCGTGAGCCTGCTCGGGTTCCGCCTTGCCAGCCGCCCGGCAGACGAAGGCCACCCCTATGGCCACGGCCGCTACGAGTACCTGGCCGGTCTGCTCGTCGCCGTCCTGGTTTGCTCCGTCGGCATCAACCTGATCCTCGAGTCGGTCACCAAGATCATCAAGCCCTCCCCCACCGCCTACACGCTGGTCTCCCTAGCCGCTCTCGTCTTGTCCATGCTCGTCAAATTCTGGATGGCCGCATTCAACCGCGCGCTGGGCAACCGTATCGATTCCGAAACACTCATTGCCACGGCGCAGGACTCCAAAAACGACGTCATCACCTCGGGCTCGGTCTTGGTGGCGGCGCTTATTTCGCAGACGACTGGCTTTGACCTCGATGGCTGGGCAGGCCTGGGTGTGGGCATCTTCATCTGCATCAGCGGCCTGGGCCTGGTGCGCGACGCCATCAGCCCGCTGTTAGGACAAGCGCCCGACCCCAAGCTCGTCCAGGAAATCCGCGACAGGATTATGTCGTACCCCCAGGTCTTGGGCACACACGACCTCATGGTGCACGACTACGGCCCCGGTCGTCAGTTTGCCAGCGCCCACGTGGAGATGCCCGGCGAGGGCGACGCATTTGAGCACCACGAGATTTTGGACACCATCGAGCACGACATCAAGCGCCAAATGGGCATCGATATCACGCTGCACTGCGACCCCATCGCCACCACCGGCGACGACCTGCGCGGCTGGGTCAAGCGCGGCGTCATGCAGATCGACCCCGCGCTTTCCATCCACGACCTGCGCGAGCACGACGGCTTCGTCTCGTTTGACCTGGTGCGCCCCGACGGTTTTGACATATCCGACGAGGAGCTGCTGGAACTCGTCACGCGCATCGTGCACGAGCGCCGGCCCGATGTCTCGTGCGTCGTCACGTTTGACTCGGGCTTTAGCTCGCCCGACCGCCCGGCCGAGCGGCTGTAATCGGCAGCAAAACGGGACGCAGGACCGCCGACCAACGCGCATGTGCGCCCGGTCACGCGATCCTGCGTCCCGTTTTTATTTGCTCTGCCAGGGCTCTAGCCGCTCGACCGCTAGTTCCCCTGCGCGCCCGAAATGCCGTTTTGCAGGGCATCCCAAGCGTTCGTTGCCATGTCGCCCAGGTTCTGCGCGGTGTCGCCGAGATTCTGAGCCGTATCGCCCAGTTGCTGGGCCTTATCCCCCAGCTCCTGAGCCTTGTTGCCCAGGTCCTCCAGCGTGTTTGAGCTCGAGCTGTCCGTGGTGCCCCGGTCGCCGGACGCGTTACCCGACGAGCCGTCCTTGCGCGTAAGCTGAACCTCCAGGTTGCCGTTGTCGTTATAGTAGGCAGACGTCACGACCCAGTTGGCATCGACGACGGGCGTCGAGCCGTCATCGGTCAGGATCACGGCATTCGAGAGGTCGGCTCCGCGCGACTTGAGGAGCTTCTTGGCGTTGGACCAGTACTGCCCCGGGATATCGCTCAGGTCAACGACACTGGACTGAGCGGCCTCAGTTTGCTCGGCCTGTGTGCCAGTCGAGGCGCCCCGCTTGTTGAGCATGCCCGACACGATGGCAAACACGACCGACAGTGCAAAGAAGATCGCCAGCACAATCAGGATCTTCTTGATCACACTCGACGAACGCGATGGCTTCTTTTCCTCGTCCTCGCCATACTGCGGAATCGACTTGGGATACTCACGATACGGCTCGCGCGACTCATAGCGAGGCTGCGCCGTGCGCGGCATATACGTCGTCTGCTGAGGCTGTGGAATGGGATTCTGCGACAAATCGTTGTAAGGATCCGGCGCAGAACTGGCATAAGGCTCCTGCGGTGCGTAATCAAACGGGTCCGGCGCCGCGTTGCCATAGGGGCTTTGCGGAGAGGCGGCATAGGGGTCCTGCGCCGCGTCGCCATAACCCATAACCCGCGTAGGTTCGGCAGAAGGCTGCGTCGCGGCAGGGTCGGCATAGCCAGGGCCGGGCACAACGCGGGTCGCATCGGCACTATTACCCGTCGGCGCGGAGCCGTAGCCACCCATCACGGTCGTCTTATCCTGATCCATGCAACGATTCCTTTCCGTCGCCCGTAAGCATCAAGTTATCCATGCATTCTACCCGCGCAAAAGCCTATGATGGGCAAAGCCTGTCGGTATCTACAAGACATGCGCGGTCCCCAAGGGATCAAAAAGCCCCGCCGGGCCTTGGTGGGCGCGGCGGGGCGGGCAAGCGGCTATATGTAGCAGGCTTAGAACAGGCCGGTGATGTTGCCGTCGTTGTCGACGTCGATGTTCTCGGCAGCGGGGACCTTGGGCAGGCCCGGCATGGTCAGAACGCTGCCGGTCAGCGCGACCACAAAGTGGGCGCCGGCAGAAACCTTGAGCTCACGTACCGTGATGCGGAAGTTCTCGGGAGCACCGAGGGCCTTGGCGTTGTCGCTAAAGCTGTACTGGGTCTTGGCCACGCATACCGGCAGGTTGCCAAAGCCGTTCTCACGCAGCTCGGCGAGCTGACGCTTGGCAGCCGGCGTAAAGTCAACGCCATCGGCACGGTAAACCTTGGTGGCAACGGCCTCAAGGGCGTCGGCCACATCGGCGCCGTCCTCGTAGGCAAACTTGAGCTCGCTCGGCTGCTCGATCAGGCGCATGACCTCATCGGCCAGGTCGAGTGCACCCTCGCCGCCCTTGGCCCAGACCTCGGACAGCTTGACGTTGACGCCGAGCTTCTGGCACTCGGACTCGATGAGCTCGAGCTCGGCCTCGGTATCCGTCGGGAAGCGATTGATGGCGACCACGCAGGGCAGGCCGTAAACGTTCTGGATGTTGTCGACGTGGCGCAGCAGGTTGGGCATGCCGGCCTTGAGGGCCTCGAGGTTCTCCTCGTTGAGGTCGGCCTTGGCGACACCGCCGTTGTACTTAAGCGCACGGGCGGTCGCGACGACCACGACAGCGCTGGGGCGAACGCCCGTCATGCGGCACTTGATGTCGAGGAACTTCTCGGCACCCAGGTCGGCGCCAAAGCCGGCCTCGGTAATGGCGACATCGCCAAAGCGCATGGCCATACGCGTGGCCATGATGGAATTGCAGCCGTGGGCAATATTGGCGAAGGGGCCACCGTGGACAAACGCAGGCGTGCCCTCGAGCGTCTGGACCAGGTTGGGCTTGAGCGCGTCCTTGAGCAGGGCCGCCATGGCGCCCTGAGCCTTGAGGTCGCGGGCACGAACGGGCTCGCCGGCGAAGCTGTAGCCGACGACGATCTCGCCCAGGCGCTCCTTGAGGTCGTTGATGCTCGTGGACAGGCACAGGATCGCCATGACCTCGGAGGCGACGGTGATGTCGAAACCATCCTCGCGCGGCACGCCCTGGGCCTTGCCACCAATGCCGTCGATGACGTGACGGAGCTGGCGGTCGTTCATGTCGACGACACGCTTCCAGGTGATGCGCTTGACGTCGATGCCGAGCTGGTTACCCTGCTGAATATGGTTGTCGAGCATGGCGGCCAGCAGGTTGTTGGCGGCACCAATGGCATGGAAATCGCCGGTAAAGTGCAGGTTGATGTCCTCCATGGGGATGACCTGGGCCCAGCCGCCGCCGGCAGCACCGCCCTTCACGCCAAAGACGGGACCGAGCGAAGGCTCACGCAGGGCCACGGCGCTCTTGACACCGCGGCGACGCAGGCCGTCAGCCAGACCGATGGTCGTGGTGGTCTTGCCCTCGCCCGCAGGCGTGGGGTTGATAGCGGTCACGAGGACAAGCTTGGCCTGGTGATCAGTTGGCTCGTTGAGCAGGGAGTAGTCGACCTTTGCCTTGTCAAAGCCGTACGGAATCAGATGCTTAACGTCGACGCCGGCGTTCTTAGCCACCTCGGTAATGGGCAGCGGCGTTACAGAACGTGCGATTTCGATGTCGGTAGGCATGGGCGGTCCTTTCGTTACCGGATGAGAAAAAGACCAGTCCAGCATAGCACGGGCGCGCAATAGTAAAGCACCCGTAACCGATGAACGACGATATGTTTATCCAATGCCCAGCGATAGCCTACAAACCTGCCAGAAACCCGTCCCTAAACAGTCGGCTCAATACCCAGGTGCTCAAAGGTGCGAAGCGTTGCCTGACGACCCTGAGGCGTGCGAATCATCAAGCCGCACTGCAGCAGATAGGGCTCATAGACATCCTCGAGCGTGCCCGGGTCCTCGCCCACCGCGCTGGCAAGGGTCGTAAGTCCCACGGCACGGCCGGAGAACGTCTTGGCGAGCGTCTCCAAAATGCGAATATCCATCCAGTCCAGACCGAGTTCGTCGATCTCGAAGAACTCGAGCGCCTGGCGACAGATATCGAGCTCGATGGGGCCGTTGCCGCGCACCTGGGCGTAATCGCGCACGCGCTTGAGCAGACGGTTGGCAAGACGTGGCGTGCCGCGCGAACGCGAGCCGATCTCGAGTGCACTGGGATGGTCGATCGTCACGCCCAGGATAGTCGCCGAGCGCGTCACAATCTGCGCGAGCTCCTCGACCGTGTAGTAATCCAGGCGATATGAAATGCCAAAGCGGTCGCGCAACGGGCCGGTCAACATGCCTGAGCGGGTCGTTGCCGCCACCAGCGTAAACTTGGGGATATCCAGGCGAATCGAGCGCGCCGCCGGACCCTTGCCAATCACGATATCGAGGGCAAAGTCCTCCATCGCGGGATACAGGACCTCCTCGACCGAACGGTTGAGGCGGTGGATCTCGTCGATAAACAACACGTCGCCCGGCTGCAGGTTGGTAAGGATAGCCGCCAGGTCACCGGTGCGCGCGATGGCCGGACCGCTCGTCGTCTTAATCTGGGCACCCAGCTCGTTAGCGATAACCGTAGCCAGCGTTGTCTTGCCTAGACCCGGAGGGCCCGAGAAGATCACGTGGTCGAGCGTCTCACCGCGACTCTGCGCCGCTTCGATGAGCACACGCAGGCTCTGCTTGATATGCTCCTGGCCACAATAGTCGTCCAGACGCTGGGGGCGCAAGGTGCGGTCGACATCGAGGTCCTCGGGCGTCAGCTCCGAGCCCACCATGCGCTTGCCGTGCGCCATGGATGCCGCCGGCGAGTTGCCGGGCGTCGCCCACAGATCCTGAGAGTCATCGGCTTCCCACATCACGCATCCATTCCGAGTCGCTTAAGCGCCGCGCCGAGCAGATCCTCGACACGCATATCCTGCCCATCATACCCGCTCAGGGCGACATCGGTCTCCTGCGGGCTAAAGCCCATGGAAAGGAGCGCCGCACGGGCATCGTCAATGGCCGACGGAGCGGCGGCGGGCACGGGCATCGCGACCTGTCCGGGGATCACATCGACCGGCACAAAGCCCTTGTCCTTGGCAAAGGTGCTCTTGAGCTCCAAGATCAGGCGCTGAGCCGTCTTTTTGCCCACGCCGGGCACCTTGGCCATGCCTTTGTCATCCTCGGCCATTACCAGGGAATACAGCTGTCCCACGGTATAGGTGGAGAGCACGGCGAGCGCTAGGCGCGGGCCGACGCCCGAGACGGACACGAGCCGGTCGAACATCGTACGCTCGTCCTTGGAGGCAAAGCCGAAGAGCGTCATGGCGTCCTCGCGCACCTGCATGCGCGTGTAGAGGCGGACCTCGCCGCCGGGCGTCGGCAGCGTGGCAGCGGTGCTGCTCGAGATGCCGAGCTCAAAGCCCACGCCCGATACATCGACGACGGCCGAGCTCATTGTGGCCTCGACAAGCGTTCCATGGAGCTGGGAGATCATCAGTATCCGGTTCCTCTCTGTTGATAGAACTCGCCACCGGTGAGGGCACGGGTGCGGCTTAAGTTAACGTGGCAGATGGCACAGGCCAGGGCATCGGCGGCATGATCGGGATGCGGATCGTGGTCGAGCTGCGTAAGCGTGCGCACCATGTAAGCGACCTGCCGCTTGTCCGCAGCGCCGGTGCCCACCACGGCCTGCTTGATCTGCATAGGCGTGTATTCGCCGATCTCGAGCGCGCACTCCGAAAGCGCCACAAGCGCAGCCCCGCGGGCATGTGCCGTAGGGATAGCAGAGCGAACGTTGGCGCCAAAGTAGATGCTCTCGATGGCCGCCGTGTCGGGACGGTAGCGCTCGACGACGTCCTTAAGGTCGCGGGCAATGTGCGAAAGGCGCACCGCGAGCGGGCTTCCGGCACTGGTCTCAATACAACCGTAGGCACGACAGCGAACCTCGCCGCGCCGTTCCTCGATAATCCCCCAACCCGTATGGGCCAAACCGGGGTCGATACCCAAGATGACCAAGCCAGCCTCCCCTCGCCTTTTGCCAAGCGCAAGGCAAGGCCCCGCGCATCATTCACGAACGTCTGTTCTAGAATAACACAACGGGCCAAGATGCTCAGTTGAAGTGTCGGGGATGGGAGCGAATCCCATCCCATAGTTAATTTTGAGAAAAGAACGGGAATTGACGGGGATCCACCGGTGGGTGCGGTATCGGGCCACCCTGGGGGCCACCTTGCGGGCCGCCCTGACCGCCCATCATCTTATCGATGGCGTCCTGGACCTCGCCCTCAAACTTCTTCATGCCCTCATGCAGACGGCGCTGACCGTCCTCGGAACGCAGCTCCTCCATCTGCTCGGGCGAAATACCCAGCAGCTCGCCGAGCACACCCATCATCTCGCTTCGCATGCGCTCGCTCGTATCCTCGTCGGCAAAGCGACGCACCTCGGCGCGCGCCAGCGAATCGACCGTCATGCGCTCTTTACCGCTAAGGCCAAGAT
>JAIHTM010000039.1 GCA_022713905.1 Collinsella sp. | reverse complement strand
GGGTTTGTCCTCCAGAAAAACGTTGCATACAGGGGATGATTCTAGCGCAAGGGCTGGATATCCTCCATCTATTGCATATCGAGCACCATGGCATAGACATCGCGCTTGCGGCGCGAATACTTCTGAGACAGGCGCTTGGCCACCGCAGAGGCGGGCTCCCCCTCCTCGAGCGCGGTGCGGATATCCTCGCGCAGGGCCTCGTCGGGATCCGCTACCGCAGCGCCAACCGGCGCGATGCCGGCCTCCTCATCCTCGCTCGGCGGCGCGATGACCAGCGCAATCTCGCCCTTTACCTCGCCGCGAGCACGCAGCTCCTCGGCAAGCTGGTCAGCGGGCCCGCGCAAGACCTCCTCGTGCAGCTTGGTGAGTTCGCGGCAGACGGCAACCTCACGCTGGGGAAAGACCTCCGCCACGGCCTCGAGCGTCGCCACGATGCGATGTGGAGACTCGTAGAAGATGAGTGCGCCGGGCACCACGGCAAGGCGCTGCAAACGGCGCACACGGTCGCCGTGCTTTCGGCCCAAAAAGCCCTCGAAGAAAAAATGCTCGCAGGGAATGCCGGACGAAACAAGCGCCGTGACGCAAGCAGAGGGCCCGGGAATAACTTCGACGGGCAAATCGGCCTCACGCGCCGCCTCGACCAGCGCCTGGCCGGGATCGGACACGCTCGGCATGCCGGCGTCCGAGGCAAAGGCGAGGGTCTCCCCCGCCAGCAGACGGTCGACCAGGCCGGTGGCGCGGCTGGCGATCACATTCTCGTCGCAACGGACAAGCGGCTTGGAAATGCCCAGGTGCATCAGCAGCTTTGACGTCACGCGCGTGTCCTCGCAGCAGATGGCATCGGCGGCGGCAAACGCCTCGCCAACGCGCGGGGACAGGTCGCCCAGGTTGCCGATGGGCGTGCCGACCACATAGAGTTTGCCCGTATGGGCGCTGTTTTGCGTCATATCAACCTATTCAATCATGCCGCGCTCGAGCGTACCGAGCGCCGCGCGGGCGTCCCATGCTGCAATGCGCTTCTCGGTCTTCCACGTTTGGAAGAACCAACCGGCAGCCGGCGCAAACGAAGCCAGCTGGTTGGCGATAAACACGCGCTCGTAGGCATTGCGGCCCTCGGGCGTAACCGACGAGTTGGCAAAGATCGCCGCACCCGACCATTCGCCCACCAGCACGGGGAACCCTGTCGAAATCGCTTCTTTAAGCTCGCGCTTGTTACGCGAAATCGCCGTCGTCAGCCCGCGGGGGCTCGTGATGTCGAGCGCATGTTCGTCGCGGTAATGGTACAGGTGAAGGTCCATGTAGACGTTCTTGTACTTGGCGCCGCGCATAAAATGCTTCCACTCGCTGGGATGCCCCGACGACGAGAAGACGACGATTTTATCCTCGGGCATATACGAACGGACGAGCTCGTAGGCATCGCGATAGAAATTGCGCAGGTAGTGAGCAGGAATGCCATCCGTCATGGTGAAGAGGCTCTTGCGAACGCTCATCTGCGGCGTGTCCAGCAGCTCAATGCCCAGCAGGCTCTCGGCCTCGCCATAGCGATCGGCCAAGCGCTCGAGCACGTCGAGTGCGACATGACGGCCGTTGGTGGACGAATGCCACTCGGCGACAGCCTCCGGCGTGGTGGGTGAATCGTTGGAATCGCCCTGGCCACCGGGCACAGTTGCCAGATCGAGCAGCACGCGGATGTCGTACTTGGCAGCCCACTCAATCGCGCGGTCGATGTAATCGACAACCGATATGTAGGAGGCATCGGACTCCTGTGAGCCAAAGGCATACCAGGGCACCGGCAGACGCACGGCATTGAGACCGATCTGCGCCATGCGGCGAAAATCGTCCTCGCTCACAAACGTCTCGTAATGGCGGCGCATGCGCTCGTTATAGGCGGCGGTACCCATGGCCTCCTGTAGCTCGGCCGCGTTGGATGCACCGGTCGCCGCGTACAGCGACGGGGTCACCCAAGGCTCGGGAATAAACCAGCCAGAGAGATTAACGCCGAGTATCCTCTCCATCACTGCCCCCTTCGGATCATGCAGGTCGAACCCGCATCGTATTGCATAGGATAAGTATCGTTTTGAGTATACCCGCGTGTGCGGACAGGCGACCGAACGGTCTGTAAAGTGACGCGAAAGTGGGAGGAATGTCTGGGGCGGGCGGACTCGGAATGGTGCGACGAGGTGTGTACGCGCGCCGGAGGCAGGCACCGGAAAGCGCGTCCCGTTCTGAGCCCTTATTCTGGGACGCAGTTTCCGCAGAACCCTACATAAAAGAAAAGGACCCCTTTGCAGAGGTCCTAGTCAATTCAAGGTGGCGGGGAAGGGAATCGAACCCCTGACACGAGGATTTTCAGTCCTCTGCTCTACCAACTGAGCTACCCAGCCATTTGAGGTGTGCCTTGTTTCAAGGCTTGATTAGTATAACCAAGGACGCGTTCCGGTCAACCGAGAATTTCAAAAAAGTTTTTGAGCACAGCCTCGGTTCTTTAAATCGGCACGTCAGAGGCATCAGCCGGCAGCAAGAAGTTTTTCGCTCAGAGCCGCACGGGCAAACTCACTTGGCGTCATCCCCTCGGCAGCCGCCCGTCGACGAATGGCCTCCTTCATTCCCAGAGGAATCTTGACCGACAGCGTTGCCGTCCCCTCACCTGAGAGTGGGGGCCGTCCATGCACGATCCCACCAACGGTGTGTTCGCCATCCGGAAACTCTCCGCGCTCGTACGACTCGCACCACGCGTCAATCATTTCATCCGTTACAACCTGACCATTAGCGGCCGTATACGTCTTGCCCATCATCGACCCCTTTGCCGAGCCCGTTCAATCTCCTGCCAAAATTTCTTCTGGACTGGAGACAAGGCATGAATGATAAGCCACCCACGGACAAGCTCGACCGCGACAAGCTCCACGCTTCGTCCGTCTGGGAGCCATCCAATCGCAAGCCATCTCGGCGGCTCGTCCTTCGACTCGCGACGAATGCACTCAGTAACCGCAAGCCAAGCGCTAAGCACCTGCTTTTCCGTCAGGTGCTTTTTAGCGTTGGGATGGATCTCAACATCCGTGCATCTTCTCCTCCATCTTACCCAATTTCGTATGACGAAAGTCCGCTATCGCCAATTCTTAAGCCGGCACGCGTTGGAGAGCAGGGGTCGAAACAATGATTGAAGGGCGCTCTAGTGCGGCCCAGGCGCCGGGGCAGGAGCACATACGCCAGGGACGTACGTTTTCGTAGCGCGCGAGGATATTGCCGTCGCGATCGATGAAGGCGATGTCGATGGGATAGGCCATAAAACACGTATGGACCGAAGAGCAGCGTGGAAATGCCATGACGAGCGGCAGACCGTTGGCGGCAACCGGGCACCGTCCCAGCATGCCGCGCAGGCGCACGGCAAACGACTCCGCCACCGCAAACTCGGCCGGCGTCCAGCCCAGCCTATTGAGTGCCCGCGCGTAGGCGATGTAGGACGAGACCGCGGTCACATGACCACCCCCGGACGCCATGGATCGACCGTCACCGCGCGCTCGTGTGACAACTTTGCCGGTGCCCCCAGCGAAACGCCGGCGATGCTGAGCGAGCTCGGCCACGGCTCATAGCGCATGGTGCAGGTGTAGGTCCTAAACGTGCCGGAAAGCGAAAGCAAACCGCCATCCGATGTCGTCGCACCCTGTTCGCTCGAGACCTCGATCAGCAAGTCATAGCCTTCCATGGCATGTTGGATCTGAGCCTGAACGGTCGCGGAAGCATCGATGGAGCTGCCATCGCCCTCCCCGCTCGGCGCCACGGCATGTGCTAGCACGATATCGGGCACCACGCGATCGAAGCGTGCGACCGCACCGGCAAAGACCATGACGTTGTACACGATAAGCGCCAGAACCAGCAGGACGGGCGTGACCACGGCCATCTCGACCGTCGCCTGGGCGCGCTCCTCGCAAAGGCGCGTGCGGATGCCCATTACGACCCACCGCCCAGGGCACCCGCCAGTGTGGTGACATCGACGGTAAGTGGGATGGAACCGCCGCCGGGCAGCGGAATCTCCGCAAGCGTGAACGTCGTGCCGCTGATGGTGCGCTCGACTTGATATTCCAGCGCTTCGCAAAGCGCCTTGGGGTCGGTCACGCCCAACGGAATACTTCGTAGCTCGTCCTGCGCATTAGAAAGAGCCGTGATGTCAGACCCCGGGCTCTTGATGACATTGGCGGTGTCGGTCAGCACCGGCTTTCGCAGGCGCAAGTCGCACGGCTCCAAGCCCAGCGCCGCCACGGACGCCGAAACGGTATCGCCAAGCCACGACGCAATGGAGCCCAACGCGCCGTTGCCCCCTCCTAGGCCCTTAATCATCTCGTCCATAAGTTCGTCGGCCGAACCTTGGATGTCTCCGTATCCCACAAGCAGCCGTCCCCAGACATCCATGACGCCGTCGAGCACGCCGGCAACGCCGCCCGAGCGTTCCTTCAATGTCGAGAAAAATCGCGAAAGCACGTTGTTTTGCGCCGTCGCCTCATCGGGCGCCAGCACCGCGGCAGAGATAGCACCGCGATCGCCAAGCCTGACTGCCGTGTTAAACGAAGAGTTGAGCTCATCGGGGCTCGAGATGGCACCCGAAACCGCAAGGGCAACCACGCCGTTGCGACCGGGCGGGGCGATACGCGGGCGCTCGCCGGAAAGCTCCTTGATGGCCTGGTCAAACGCATTGCCCGCACGGTCGGCCTCATCCTCGGTCTGACGCTCAAGTTCGAGTTCTTTGTTGCGGCATTCGACGTAGTCTTCCAGAGCCTCTTTGAACTTATCGAAGTGGTACTCGAAGCCCCTTTCGACAGAAGTCGTTGCAATCGCAACGTACCCTAAAGACGACACACCGAAATGGCATTCGCTACACGTTTCGTGACCGTCGAAATCTGCGACGGATGCCAGCCCACCTGGCTTTCCTTTTTTGTAATTTGGACAGTCAGTCCCATAATGCAAATAGGTAACTTTATCTACTTCACTCGTGGGCCAACACGCATCGGTATAGAGTTCAGTCGCCCGCGCCTCATCTGGATTTCGCGGAAGGAAAGGGATGTGGGCGGAAACTTTGCCGTCCTTTTCAGTTATATATGCCCGCTCGACTTCTTCGCTCGCATAAGCGAAGAACACCTTTCGTGCAGCAGAATCTGCCTGTTTTTCCGGACCCTCGCCAAGCGGTTTCTCATTTGCCAGGCGCTGGCGATAGTAGGCCTTCGCGCGATCGAGCGCCACTTGCGGTTCCCACGTAACGCTCGAAGCGTAATGCGGATTTTGAGCACCAGAGAGATCCGTCAGGCTTTTCGCACGCTCCCACATGCAAGAACAGCTGCTAACCGAGCCCTTGTCAGACCCACCACAATCCGCCAGCCAGGCGCGCTCCTTTGCCTTCGCCGTCTCCTCCGAGGCCTTCCGCAGCTCCTCGGCCGCACGCTCTAAATCATCTGATGTGTCTTTAATGGTATCGGTCGAGATCTCTGACCCTTTGAGCGCAGCGAAGTCCGACTCGGATGTCCTGGGCACGGCAAGCGCCGTACCGGTATAGGTCACACTATCGGTATCCTGCGCCGACACCGCCTGCGTGGCACGCGCGGCAATCAGATACGGCAGAGCCGTCTCGATTTTCTGTAAGCCTTCCGATGCGCTTTTGGCAAACTTGTTGCGCGTTTTAATGATCTCAATCCCGGTGTCGACCATATTGCCGGCAACTGGTTCGGCACCCGGGATGAGGATGGCGACCAGGCCCGTCCCGATCGTGGCAAACCCCGCTAGGCCCAAACTCAAAATGCTCGCATCCACCACCGTGGCAGCCGTGTGATAGGACGACACCACATTGGCGCCTGCCAGCGCGCCGCTATCGGCAGCCACCTGGGTGTCCCCCGCGCGCGACATGCTCCATATCGCCGCCGTCGACGAAAACAACAGCGTGAGCACCACCAAGATGACCACCGCAGAGGAAAGCGTGGTGTAGGCACCGTCTTCGATAAACAGGTCGATACCGGCTCGACCCATAAAGCCGCCTCGCTTGCGATGGCAGCTCGGACGGCGCGTCAAAACGCGTCTAGACCAGAAACGCTTAATCCCATGCAGCAATCCACGAATCATAATCTCCCTCCAGCCATTCGGGACGTGATTGATACGAGACATCGACCTTGAGCTCAACGTAGCCGCCCTCGGCGGTACCACCCATAGCCTGCGCAAACGCACCGATCACAGGCAACGGCTTGACCTCGCCGGAAACGGACACGGACGAGACGCCACCCGCACCGGCCCGGCCAAGCTCGATATCCCACGACAACGGCCCGCCGGCATGAAAGATCGAAACGTTGGGCACTGCGGCAAGTCGGCGGCGGGTGAACTCCTTAAGATCGTCGTCCTCCGCCGTCGTCGTGGTCATGAGCCGCGCGGTCTCGGCGGCGGCAGACTCCATGACCGCGCGCGTATAGAGCAGGCACACCGGTTGCAGCGCGAGAAGGATGAGTGTCAGAAACGTCGGCAGCAAAAAAGCGGCCTCGACCGTAGACTGCGCCCGGTCCTCGCGCGCGGCATCAATACAACGCGATGTCCTTAGCGGCCGCAGCGGCGTCGATAACCGACGTCGAGGCAACGCTATGGGATGCCGCCCGCTCAACCAGCGCCGCCAAGCGCCCATCGGTGCCGGCACGCCAAAGTCCCGCGATCGCCAGCACGATCGATAACAGCGCCACCGTGACAATGGCGTATTCGACCGTCGCCTGGGCAGATTCCTCACGCAGGACATCATGCATTTCACGATCCCTCCTTTGAGTCCGTTGCCTGCGGGCTCAGGCGCACGGCGCGCAGACGACACGAAGCATCGCCAGCATCCGCGGCAATTGTCACCATATCGACCCAGCCGCGTCCGTCGCGCACGATGGCGCCCCACACGTTTCCCTTGATGTCGAGATAGCCGCTCAGAGCAAGTTGCGCCGTGGGTACCTCGCGATAGGCACGCAGCATATCCGCCGCCGCATCGGTCATCGGTCGGTCCTCGGACCATGCAAGCCGGACCGCAATCGCGTTGCCCTCAGGCGAATCCGTCGCAGTGCCAGACCGCTTGTCGAGCGTCCGCAGAAAGGTTTGCGCTGTGACAGCGACATCCGAATCGTCCGCATCTCGCATCTCATCTTTTTGAGACGCCACCGCCGAATCTGAGCCCAAATCGGAGGCGGTCCCAGGACGCTGCTGCCGCGCGGCGTTAAGCCCCCAAAGCACCGCCGCTATCGCCACGGTCAGGCAAGCAAACACCAGCAGCACCCCGATGGGGCGCTCGCCCTCTACAGGCTGTTGATGCCCTCGCTGATAGCGTTCCATAGATCTTGGACCTTGCCCTTAAATGCGACGATGGCGATAATCGCGATCACCACGAGCACGCCGACCAAGATGGCATACTCGGTGGTACCCTGTGCACTCTCCTCCTGCAATAGTTCCTTGGCGCGCTGACGAACATGTGCCGCCCGGCAAAACGCCCAGCCCTGGACCTTGCCAGCAGCGTCAGTCATCGTGTTCATGTATTCCTCCCTACATCATCCCGCCTGCTCCCAGCAGCGGGCCCAATATGGACAGAAGCAACGCCGGCAAGATGAGCGTGCCGGTGGGAATCAGCAGCTTGACGGGCGCACGCTCGATCTCGCGCTCGACCGCGGCGCGATGAGCCGCACGGATCTCGCGACTTTGAGCGGCCAGCGTCTCGGCAAGTGGGGCACCCAGGGCGAGCGCCTGCCCCACCGTGATGGCAAAGGTCTCGAGCGCTCGCACGTCCAGGTCGCGCGCGGCGGCCAACAACTCGTCCTCACGCGTGCCCACGCCCACCTGCCACGCCATACAGGCGCGCTCAAGGCGAAGAGCCAGCACTGACCGGCGGTTGGCGCAGAAAATCTCAAGCGCCGCATCAAACGAAAGACCGGCCGAAAGACCCAAGCGCACAACATCAATCATCTCGGACACTTCGCCGAGCGACACTCGCGCCGGGCCGCCCGCTCCAACCGCACCCTTCACTCGCGCGGTCAGAGCATCGACCACCGAGCGACCCGCGGCAGCGACCAGCACCGCCTCGCGCTTGCAGGCCTCTGCGATCTTGCGTGCATCCGCCCGATCCAAACCCGTCGCGACAAATACACTCAGGGCGCACAGGCAAGCCGCAACTGCAACCGGGGCGCTCATAGCTCCACCCGCATAATGCGCCGGATAACCACCAGGGCAACGGCGTTGAGGGCAAGACCCAGCACCACAGCGCCCACGCCGGCAGGCGTCGCGAGACCGCGACGAAAATCTGCCGAAAGCAGCGCCAACACCGCGCACATGCCCGCCGGCATCGCCGCGACCATATGCGCAGACATGCGAGCCTGCGACGTCTTGACATCCAGGCGGCGCTTGAGCTCAATGCGCTCCCCCACCATGCTCGACGCCTCGGACAGTAAGTCGGCAAGCGGAGCACCGGTGCGCTGAGACACCTTAAGCGCCAAGGTCACAAGCGAAAGGCCGGGAGCGTCGATGCGCACGAGCAAGTCATCGAGCGCGTCGGTCGCCGAGATACCGCAATCGATCGCCGCCGCCACCCGCAAAAACTCGGTATGCACCGGTTCTTGCGCATGAGCGCCCACAAAGCGCATGCCCTGGGCCAGCGAATGTCCCGAGGCAAGCGACATGGAAAGTGCGGTAAACGCCTCGGGCATGGCCTCTTCTGCATCGTGTTGCTCGCGCCGGCTCTCAAAGCCATCCCGAGCGGCGCCAGCGGCAATCGGAGCAACAAGTCCCAAGGCAAACCCGAGGGGCGATAACGACACCATCGTTAGTAAAACGCAGCAGACACCGCTCGATAGCAGTAGAAACGCCAAACGCCCCGAAGCATCTTCGATCACGAGGCCAAGGCGATGCGCCGGAGCCAGCGATGTCCACGAACGGGCGATCTTTTTCAGCAGATCGTTTTCCACCAGCTCACGCGGCAGCCTCTCTGCCACCGTCTCGAGCGCCTGACGCGCCAGCTCCGCCGGCGGCACCTGCGGCACACGAGGTTCCGCCCCGCACGCCGTCGCAACAGAAAACCCTGCCAAACCCCCTACGACGAGGGGCACAGCGACCTCCATTCGTCCACCTCCTCTTGTGTGAGCGTCCCCGACCGCAGGCCTTCTGCGATAAACGGCGGCTCGCGGTCAAGCGTCCAGGTGCGCTCGGCGGCATCGAAAGTCACATAGCGCTCGAGCTCTACGCCGCCCGACGCGGCGCGACGCACCCCCGAATACGAGGAGACGAAACGCCTGCCATCGGCGTGGCGCTCGGACATCACGATGCCGTCGAGCGCCATGGCAATCTGCTCCTCGATGAGCTCGCTCGGCAGATCGATGCCATAACGTGCAAGCAATGTCAGACGCACCACGGTCTCCTGTTCTGAACCCGCATGAAGTGTGGTGAGCGACCCGTCGTGGCCCGTGTTCATGGCCTGCAACATGTCGCAGCACTCGGCACCACGCACCTCGCCCACCACGATGCGGTCGGGGCGCATGCGCAGGGCATTAGTTACTAGGTCGCGAATCGTCACCGCACCCTCACCCTCAATTGAAGCCTCGCGCGCCTCTAGGCGCACCACGTGCGGATGATGCGCAAACTTGAGCTCGGCAGAGTCCTCGATCGTCACGATGCGCTCGCCGGTGGAAATCTCGCATGACAACGCGTTGAGCAGGGTGGTCTTACCAGATCCCGTGCCTCCCGCAACCGCCAGGTCCTGTCGCAGCGACACCGCGCACGACAGCAGCTGCGCATACCAAAGCGGCAGCGACCCCAGCCCCACAAGCTCGTCCAGTGAGCAGATGCGGTCCGAGAACTTTCGGATGGTGAGAATCGGTCCGTCAATCGCCACAGGCGGAATCACCGCGTTGACGCGATAGCCCGTTTTGAGGCGGGCGTTGACGATGGGGCTGCGCTCGTCGATGCGGCGGCCAAGTGGCGAGATAATGCGGTCGATAAGCACACGGATCTGCTCATCATCCTCAAACGCATGCTCGATGGGGTACAAGACGCCGCCGCGTTCAAAGAAAGCCGAGCGGCAGCCGTTGATCATGATCTCGGTAACGGTGTCGTCCTCGATGAGCGGCTGCAACGGCCCCAAGCCCACCACGTCATCCAAAATCTCGTCGATGATGGTCTCGCGCTCGGGCGTCGCGAGATCGGTCGGCTCCTCAACATTGAGCGCCGCCTCCACCGCAGGACGCAATTCCGAGCGGGCAAGTGCCGGGTCGATATAGGCGCTGATACGCGCCACTTCGTCGTAACCCATGCGGTCCATCACGGCGCGCTTGGTGCGTCGTTTCACGGCGCGGCGACGCCCCGCATCTACAGGCGCTGCCGCCGCCGCAGCGCCGGCAGCCTTAATCCTCGTTTGCAGGCTCATCGCTGATCGCCCTCGCGCGACCAGGGAAGGCGGATACGCGGGCGTTCGGTGCGCGTTGCACGGTCGGCGACCATATCGCTCCAAGGGCCGACGGCGCACCCCAGTTCCACGAGCATCTCGCGCGTGGCCTCGCGCACGCTAGTCGCAAAAGCGCTGGTCTGCCCCACTGCCTCGTCAGCGCGCCCAAACGCCATGAGCGCGGCGAGATCCTGCCCGCCATCGGCGATACGAATCTTGGAGCTCAACGCACAGGCAATCTCAAAGCGCATGGCGACGTCCTCGTCTGCCCCGCGCGCACCGAACCGGTTGAACACGGCGCTCATGCGCGTGCGCGGCACACTTACTCGACCTGCCAGTTCAATGACGCGCGATGCCGATGCCGCGGACGACACCGCCGCATCGCCAACGACCAGGCAACGGTCGCTCGCCGCCACCGCAGCCGCCACGGCGTCGCCCCAAAAGACCGAGGTATCGATAAAGACCACATCGGATTCTCGACGCAGAACATCAAGCAGTAGCTCCACCGGACGTGCCATGAGCTCGGCTTGCTCGGGCGCCGCGACGGGACCCCAGAGCGTAACGCCCGGTGCCACGCGCATCGATGTGGCTACGATATCCGGCTCGGTGAGCGTGCCCGCCGCCGACGGCTCGATAAGTGCCGCCATATCGCGCGGAGCATCGACGCCTAACAAGTCGTAAAGGTTTCCAAACATCAGATCCAGGTCGAGCACGGCGGCACGCAAGCCCAACAGCGACGATGTGTGTGCCATGGTGGCAACGATCGTCGACTTGCCGCAACCGCCCGAACCCGAAATGGCGCAGATGACCGGAGCTCGATGCGGCGAAGCGGCAGCGTCTGCCGGCGGCATCGGAGGCGGCGGGGCGGGCGTCGGTGACAGCGTCCCCGTCTCCCCCGCCGCAACCACACGCTGCGTCCAAGCCGGCATGGCAGCTTGTTCGGTCTGCGAGGCAGGCTCGTTCTGTGCAATCTGCTCATGCTGCATCAGCGACAACTCGCCGCACCCGGCAAAGCCCTCAACTTCATCGAGTTCATCCGCCAGATTCACGCCGTGCACGTATCCCATATCTACAGCCGGGGAATCGCCAGCATGCTGCGCCGGCCCTCCAGCGTCATCGTATACAAGGGGGTTCCGGGGGCGCCGACCATGCTCGGCTTCCGCTTTTCCATAATCATCAACACGCGGGCCTCTTGTAGCGCGAGGCGCCCCGGGTTCCCTATCAACAAAAGCATCGGGCTCAATCGTCATGCGCCGATCGGAATCAACCGCTCCCTCGCCCGCGCGCCCGTTGCCGCATATACTGTGTGCAGCGATGACCTCGGTCGCCCCCGCGCGAAACAGCCCCTCGATATCCGACGGATCGAGCGCTTCTATCAACACGACCACGCGACTCACGCGGCCTTCGGCCGTCAGGCGCGCAACAGTCTTGCGCACATCTTCGGTATCAAACAGAGACGCCGCGATGATGGCAGCCCCGCGGCGTGACGGAAACGCCCGCGCCATGGAAACCAGCCCGTCCAGGTCACCCACGCGAAGCACCTGTGCACCCACATCACGGCCCTCGACTTCCCGCTGCAACAGTCCGTAATCGCCGCACGCGCAGCACGCAAGCCAGATCGCCTTCATCACTCGTCGCCTCCGCTCTTTTTGCCGCGCGCCGTGGCGGGAATCGTCAAGCTGACCGTTCCCTTGCCCGAGGCTCCCAGCAGTTCCTTGACGTCTTCGGGGTCAGCCGCCAGCGTCACCCATTCGATCTTGCCCTCGCGCGTGGCACCGGAATCCTCACTGGTATCGATCACGTACGCGCCGCACAGCCGATCGGTTACGCCGTCTTTTTGCACATACACATCCACGTAGCTGCCCACGCCCGTAGCACCGCCGACCGAGTGCTCGGCATCGACCGCCACCGAAACGGCGACCTTGCCCTTAGGCACCTCGAGCTTGTGGCTCTCGGCCTTGGTGTAGACATTGCAGATCACGGCGTTTTTGGGAATACGCGAAGTCGTCACGTCGCCGCGCACCTGGCGCAGCTCGGTCGCCGCGTCACGCGGCAGCAGACTCGTCAGCCATTCCTGGGTTAAGACATTGGTCTCATCGAGGGTCTCGCCCACATCGATATCGCGCGCCGCAACGCATACCTCGACGCGATCGCCACCGTACTTGGCCAAGGTCTCAGCCTGGACCTGTTCGGCTTGCGAGCGGATTGACGAGCCGTAAACCATGCAGAGCAGAGCAGCGAGCACGCCCGCGACCAGACTGATAGCGATGCGCTTGCTCTTGTTCACGGCCGCTCCTCTCATGGCAGTGCCGGGCGAATGCCCGTACCACCATTGTCTGGGCGGTCAGAGTGCAAAGCGGCGCAATCGCGATCTTGGTTTTCGATGTCAAACCAATCGCTGACCAGAAGCTGACCAGCCCGTCAAGCTCGTGGCAAGGTTTTGGTCAGCACGTCAGCAAACTGCATGTTTCGAGGCTTTTCCGCAGCAAAAAAGCCGTCTCCCGAACAGTTGGGAGACGGCTGTCATAGAAAAAATCAATTACAGATGGACATCGGGATCGAGCATTTGAGCACTCACGCGCATGGATGACGCCAGGCTTTGGAACGTTTCCAAACGCAGGCTGTCGATCTGCCCGGCGTCCTCGGCCTCGCGAACGGCGCAGCCCGGTTCGTGGGTATGCGTGCAGTCGCCAAACCGGCACGCGCGCGATGCCTCGACAATCTCGGGGAAGGCGCGCGCCAGACCCCGCTCGTGACCCACGAGCGGTAGGCTGCGCAGGCCCGGGGCATCGGCGATCACGCCGGCGTCGCCCGGTAGCGCCACCATCACGCGCGCGACGGTAGTGTGACGGCCCTGGTCGTCGCGTTCGCGCACACCGCCGGTCGCCAACGTATCGTGGCCCAGCAGCGCATTGAGCAGCGTCGACTTGCCGGCACCCGATTCGCCCAGAATCATGGCGCAGCTCCCGGCAGGCACGCAGACACGGACCTCGTCCAGGCCGCGGCCCTCAGCAGAGGACGTCACGATCACGCGCACGTCCGGACCCACCAGGCAGCGCACGCGGTCCAGATCGCGCTCGAGCTCCTCGGCATCGCAACGGTCAGCTTTGGTGAGTACCACCACCGGCTCGGCATCGCAGTCGAGCGCCAACACCAGCGAGCGCGCCACGCGGTCGAGCAGTACCTCGCCGGCACCGAGCGCCTGCACGATTAGCACGCTATCCACGTTGGAGCAGAGCACCTGACGCTCTCCGCGGGCACGGCCGCGCCAACGCTCAAAGCTCGTACGGCGCGGCAGAACGCACTCAATCACGCCCATATCGTGCCCGGGAGCGCGGCGCACCGCCACACGGTCGCCCACGGCGGGCAGCAGCACCTCGTCCTCACCGCGCGACTTGGCAAACCCCACGGCATGCTCGGCGCGGAAGGTATCGTCGGCGGTCGCCACCAGTGGAAACCCACGATCCAAGCGCACCACGGCGCCAAGCTGCATCTGCTCGGGCTCCTCGGCATGTGCGCAGAAATCATCAAAGGCAGCCTGCTGAGCTTCATCGACCGGCAGGTCATCAAACGCCGGAACATCCTGCAGCGCGTCGAGTCCCGGCACGCTTGCCAGCAGCTCCTCAGCAGATGCGGGAGCTTCGGTCGCAAGCTTCCGACGACGATCACGCTTAGCCCGCGCCCCCGTCGTCTTTTTCTTCGCCTTAGCCTTAGCCTTGCTCACAAACGCCTCCCAGTACCCAAAATCACAACTGAGCAGGTATTTTAAATCAAAAAGAGCTGGCCGGGCAAAGCCCGACCAGCTCACAAACTTTCCCTCAGCCCTTTTTCATCCGCGCGGGAAAAAAGCCAGCAAGGATACCGT
>JAIHTM010000359.1 GCA_022713905.1 Collinsella sp. | reverse complement strand
CCATAGATGCGTACATTTTCAGATGTATAATCGTCAAACTTCCATCCATACGGAGGCCCACCCGGGCCGCCAGTGTTCGGGGGCACATCCTCGCCGTTCTCTCCATAATCCCCTCCGCGGCTGGATGCCTGTCCGCCACGGCCACCCGCAGCACCGTCAACACCTTCAGTTCCCGGCTTTGCAAGTTCTTCTTCCGTTACCGGGTCCACGTATCCGATCTCAGACGAGGCCCCCTGTGCAGACGATAAATCCCCGAACGTGGTCTCACCACCAGCAGCACCCACGGCCCCATTCGTCGCTCCTCCAACGCCTGGGGTGCCGCACTCATAATGGATGACCTGACCAGGGACAACATCAATCGTCGCCCGGTAGACCTTTCCGCCAGCGCCTGGAGCCCCCTTTTGTCCTCCTTCTCCGCCATCGGCCTGTGTGTCTGACCACGATCCACCAGCATCCTGTTCCTTTGTTGTTACGATTAGCTGGGTTCCTCCGCCTGGTTCACCGTCAAACCCGGCCTGCGCACCGGTCCCAGCCTGGATGCATACCACTGTAAGGGTGTATACTCCCTCTGGCACGGTATAATCGCCGCTCCCGGTCAGCACCACCCGCTCGTCCAGGACTTCCTCTGTCTCGAACTTGGGTGGAACATACCCGATGACAGCCTGCTCAGATGCTACCAGCCGGCCTCCCATTGTAATGGCGGTATCCTTGATACACCCTTTGGATTCTCCCCCATAAGGGTGCTCAAAGGCCACCACATCACCCGGCCGCTCACCGTCGTATACCACCTCATGGTCCAGCGCCTCGATGTACTGATAGTATCCAGCCAGCCGCTGGGCCACGGCCGCCGAGTTGGTCAGTGAGACCAGGGTGGCCTCCTTGACCTCGACCACGTTAGACACCTCGTCTTCGGACACCGGCACCCGCACATCGCGGGTCATATGGACATACTTTTTCCCAGTTAGAGTGCCGGTCCCGGCGGAGAGCACGGCATAGTTGGCGCCGCTGGACTGGACGGAAAAACCGGATGCTTCCAAGCCGTAGGCCGGCTCCTCGAACTGGATGATGTCGCCCTCCTCAGCCACCCCCTCGAACAGCGTCACTTCTTCGGTCCCTTTGATATATTGGTGCTCCAGCACTGACACCTCGGTGACCTTGCTCTCATAGGTGACCTTATCGCCCCAAAAGATTCGATCCGGCGGGATGGAGCTGGAGACACCATCCCACAGGGATTCGATGCGCAGCACCCCGTTCTGGTCAGTCTTTGCATGGGCTCCGATGGCAAAAAGCACCTGCGCCAGATTGGCCCGCCGGGTAGCGACAGGCAGCCATCCATATAGCTTAATACCTGCGAATTTGCTCTGAATGATGTAGGGGATGGTGCAGATCTCCGCCACCAGCTCGTCCACCGTCTGGCCGGTGTAGATGCCACCCAGGTGATTGGACTGCTCCAGGAGAGCGACCGCATTGTTGGCGCTGATCTCATAGGTGTATTTCCCGGTACGCTGGATGCTCTCGATGTAATAGGTGCCCCGCAGCTTGTCCCGGTAGTAATACAGCAGTTTCTCATTCCGCCGGAAAGCGGTCAGGGCCGCGCCCGTCTCCTCGTCTCTGATATATAGTCCCACGTTGATGGTGCCGATTTCCAGGGCGTCGGACAACAGAGCCACAGCGTCATAAACTTCTCCGTCCTGGATCTCGTCATCCGTAAAGGTCAAGTCTCCATAAACCAGTTTATTAACCGTGGCGCTCATGCCGGCCTCC
>JAIHTM010000358.1 GCA_022713905.1 Collinsella sp. | reverse complement strand
ATTCAGGGCGATATCGACATTGCCCTGGTGCCCGCCAACGTGGCGAGCGTGCTCTACAACAAGACCGAGGGTGCGGTGCAGGTCATCGACATCAACACGCTGGGTGTGCTGAACGTTGTGACGGGCGACGCGAATGTGGCCTCGTTTGGCGATCTGGCGGGTCGCACCGTCTACATGACGGGCAAGGGCACCACGCCAGAGTACGTCATGAACTTCCTGCTGGAGCGCGCGGGCCTGACCGGCCAGGTGACGCTCGAGTTTAAGAGCGAGCCCACCGAGGTGCTGTCGGCCCTGCTTGCCGACCCGTCCGCCGTGGGCGTGCTGCCGGAGCCGTTCAAGACCGCCGCCATCGCAAAGAGCGAAGGCAAGCTGTCGGCGCCGGTAAGTCTGACCGATGTGTGGGATGAGCTGGCGGGTGACACGGGTTCGCGCCTGCTGACGGGTGTGACCGTGGTGCGCCGCGCGTTTGCCGAGGAACATCCCGAGGCCGTGGCGGAGTTCTTGAACTGCCATGCGGCGAGCGTTAAGGCCGTCAATGCGGCGCCGGCAGACTGGGCGCAGGCCGTGGTCGATGCCGGCATCGTGGACAACGCCAAGATCGCCGAGAAGGCGATTCCCGGGTGCATGCTTGTGTGCCAGACGGGCAAGGATATGAAGGCGGCACTTAGTGGGTATCTGCAGGTGTTGTCCGACGCGGACGCGAGCGCCGTGGGTGGTAAACTTCCGGCTGACGATTTCTACTACATGGAGTAGCCCGTGCGTGCGTTTGCTCGACAAATGACAGAGCGTATGAAGGCGGTGGCGGCAGCAGGTGCCGTCGCCGCCTTTTGGCTTGCCGTGTGGGTCTTCGCGGCGGCGCTGGTGGCGCAGCCGCTGATCTTGCCGGGGCCGGGTGCTGTTGCCTTGGCGCTGCTGCGCCTGGTGTGCGATGGCGGCACCTGGGCGATTTTGGCGGGCTCGGGCGCGCGAATACTGGGCGGGCTGGCGCTTGCCGCGGTGTGTGGTGGCATGCTTGCCGGGATTTCGTCACGTTCGCGGGCGTTTGCGCACCTGGTGGCTCCGGCGCTGTCATTTGTAAAGGCGACGCCGGTTGCCTGCGTGGTGGTCCTGCTGCTCATTTGGTTGGGGTCGGCGCGCGTAAGCATTGCGGCGGTCTTTTTGATGGCGCTGCCGGGCGTATATTTCTCGCTGGTCGAGGGCTTGGCACAAGTGGATAAGCCGCTGGAGCAGATGTTTCGCCTGCATGGCGTGCGGGGTTGGCGACTGTTTTGTGCCCACACCTGGCGCGAAGTCCTGCCGTTTGTGCTTTCGTGCGCCCGCGCCGTGATTGGCATGAGCTGGAAGGCCGGCGTGGCGGCGGAGCTGATCGGCATGGCGACGGGCACCGTGGGCGAGCGCATCTATCAGGCAAAGCTTTTGATTGAGACGGCTGATCTGCTGGCGTGGACCGTGCTGGTCGTTGCCGCCTCGTGGGCGTGTGAGCGCGTGCTGGTGTGGCTGCTGCGGGTTTCGGGACCCGTGGCGTGGCGCGCGGCCGTGCGGGCGCACGGGCATGGACTGCGCGGGCGTGCGGAGGCTGCGAGCGATGGCGCTGCAGCGGAGCTTGCGCTTGCCGTGGGCGATCGTGCGCCCTGGGCTCCGACGCTCGACGGTCTGGAGCTCAACGTGCCCGCGGGTGGGCGTATCTGTGTGATGGGCGCTTCGGGCATGGGCAAGTCGACGCTGCTTTCGTTGGCAGCGGGGGAGTGCGCGCCGTGCTCGATGGTGTTTCAG
>JAIHTM010000038.1 GCA_022713905.1 Collinsella sp. | reverse complement strand
GCGACGATCGCCAAGTACATCAGGGAGCAGGAGTCCCACGACATCGCGCTGGACAAGCTGAGCGTGAAGGAGTACGAGGACCCCTTCAAGAGGAGGTGATCCCGCCGGTTCGACCGGCGCGCCACGGGTCAAGATGCACTAGGCCTGGACGAAGTCCGGGCCCGCGCCTTTAGACGCGAGCCCGGGGCCCGTGGGTTATACCCTAAGAGCAAACCACCCTTTTTAGGGTGGTTCTGATGGGGGCACGAATAGCCCGCTCCGACCTGCGAAATCTGTACTCGCGATGCGAATGACGCCCCTAACCTTAAACTTTAGCTTGAACTTAGCTATAATGCGCTTCGTTCCTACCAGGCTGTGGTTGCGGACGGACGAAATGCCCGTCCTAGTCCAAGACAGACGCGGTCAAAGGGATCCACGTAAGCGACCGCGTGTGCGCGGCGCGATCATGGCGCGTCCTAGATGTAAGCCGCACCGTCCGTTCTACTTTCTTTGGGGCAATACCGCCTCGCGGGCGAGCGGGTCAGTCGTGAAGGTGGCTGCGGCCTCCCGAGCAAACACCCCGGTGCGCAAGTGTGGGGTCAAATACCAGGTCAGCTGGTGGGAACAATCTGATATTCCGCGCAACGCACGGATTGTATACGACACAGAAGGCAGGGTAGTGGACATGGTGAGGGGCAGCTTGATGCACGCGGCTCGGTTAGGTGCTGGGACCGCAGCGGTCATTGCCGTTTTGGGCCTGAGCGGATGCGCGTTCAACCCGCTGTCTACGTTCACGACTCCCACGATCGACCAGATCGAGTACGAGACCGTCACGCCGGCGGTGTCGGACGATGCCCTGGTCACTCCCGGAACCCTGACGGTCGCCCTCGATACTTCCGATGCGCCGCAGGCCATGCAAGGCGCCGACGGCGAGCTCACGGGATACGCGGTTGACGCCGCCCGCGCCCTCGCAAGCCGCATGGGCCTTAAGGTCGCCTTTGTCGATGCGTCCTCGGCAGGTTCCGCGCTCGGCGACAAAAAGGCTGATATCTTTATCGGCGAGATCAACTCCACAGACGGGGACGTTAGCTCGCTCGGCACCTGCCTGTACGATGCCGCTTCTGTGTTCGGTAAAACCAGCGATGGTGGGTCGCTAAGCGTTTCCACCGATACCCTTAACACGTCTACCCTGGGTGTCCAGATGTCCTCGGCCTCGCAGGAGGCGCTTGCTAAGCAGAGCATTACCGCCAACCAAAAGACCTACTCCAACATCAACGAGTGCTTTGAGGCGCTCGAGTCCGGCGAGGTCGACTATGTGATCTGCGACTCCACGGCCGGCGGCTACCTTGCACGCCTGATGAGCGAGGTCTCCTATGTCGGTGCGCTCGAGGCGCCCTCGACGCTTGGTGTTGCGGGCCTCTCGTCCAATGACGAACTGTGCCGTGCCGTGAGTGATGCCCTCGACGACATCACGGTCGACGGTACGCTCGAGGCGGTTCACTGCGTCTGGTACGGTCAGATTCCCTACGACCTCACCACTAAGACGGTTTCGGGCGCTAACGTGCAACCGGGCGACTCTGAGTCCAGTGAGACCACGTCCTCCGGCAGCGAGTCTTTCGATTCCAACAATGAGACCGCATCCTCCGAGGACAAATCGTCCAGCCAGGAAGGCACCATCACTGACGATGACATTAACAAACTAAATAGCTAGTTATTGCCAGGGGTGGTGTCTCCTATACGTTGGAAAGGACACCTCTTCACGGTTTCAACATGCACTGCCGGGCTTCCCCAATAGGGGAGCCCGGCTTTTTCATCCCTATAAAACCAGCAGTTCAAAGCCAATTTTCGGGACCAAATACAAATCTGTCGGCTCCCTCCTATAGCGCACTTTGCCATGGAAAAGTACGAGACTTCGGTATGCGGTATCAAGCAATCGTTATTCGGGTCTTTAGGAATCCGCGTGATTAAATGCACGGCAATGGGTACATAGCCAGTACAGTAAGTCCCCGAGGCAGATTGGAGCCACGTATGGATATCAAGGTTTCTGGACGCAAGACGACGGTAACCGATGCTCTGCGTGCGCATGTGGATGAGAAGATCGGCGAGGCGCTCAAGGTTTTCGACATCGAGCCCATGACAGTCGACGTCGTGCTTCGTTATGAGAAGAACCCCTCGAACCCCAACCCGGCAATCGTCGAGGTCACGGTTCGTGCCCGCGGCTCTGTGATTCGCGTTGCCGAGCACGGCGCAGATATGTATGCCGCCATCGATCTCTCCGCCGATAAGGTTACTCGTCAGCTGCGCAAGTTCAAGACCAAGGTCGTGGACAACCGCCAGGGCGGTGCCAGCGCCGCGGATGTCGCACCGGTCGAGCGCGTCGAGGATCTGGCCGACCTGCTGCTGCCCGAGGAGGAGGACGACCTGCTCGTCCGCGAGAAGGTCATCGACGTCACCCCGATGACTGAGGAGCAGGCGCTGGTGCAGACCGATCTGCTCGGTCACGACTTCTACGTGTTCGAGAACGCGACGACTGGCCTCATCAATGTGGTGTATCACCGTAAGAATGGTGGATATGGCATCATCAAGCCCCGTATCGAAACACTTGACGAGTAAAATACGTTAACTTGCATGAGTTAACGGTTGGCGGCCATCCCATGCGGGTGGCCGCCTTTTTACGTAAGGAGTCGCTTTGATGGACAAGGCCGCATCTACCGGTCATTCGGACCGTTGCCGCATCGTCGTCGATACCTGCTGCGACTTTAGCCCCGAGGTCGCCGCGAACCTCGATGTCGATATCCTGGGTTTCCCCTTCATTATCGATGGCGAGGAGCGCACGGATGACATCTGGTCGAGCATCGCGCCCAAGGAGTTCTATGACCGCATGCGCGCTGGTGCCCACGTGTCCACCTCGGCTGTGTCGCTCGGTCGCTATATCGAGTTCTTTACCGAGTGCGCCAAAGAGGGCACGCCCACGGTCTACCTGTGCTTTACCTCGGCGCTGTCGTCGAGCTACAACTCCGCGTGCCAGGCGGCGGACGCCGTGCGTGCCGAGTATCCCGATTTTGAGCTCTACGTGGTCGACAACGCTCTGCCCTGCGCGACTGGCGCGCTCTTGGCGCTCGAGGCCGTGCGCCAGCGTTCGGCGGGACTGACCGCCAAGCAGCTGGTCGATTGGGCAAACGAGGCAAAGACCTACGTCCACGGCTACTTTACGCTCGAGAGCTTCGACGCACTAGCTGCCGGCGGCCGCATTCCGCCCGCGGCGGCGCAGCTCACGGCAAAGCTCGATGTCAAGCCCGAGCTCTCCTACGACCTTGCCGGCTCGCTGTCGCTGATCGGCGTCAACCGCGGCCGCAAGAAGGCGCTCAAGTCCATTCTCAAGTCGTTCCGCGAGAACTACGTGCCCGACCGCACCATGCCCATCGCCATCATGACGGCCGATGCCGAAAAGGACGGTGACTGGCTCGAAGCCGCCATCCGCAAGGAGGAGGGCTGCGCCGACGTCACAATCATTCGCAGCTCCGTGGGCCCCACCATTGGCTCGCACGTGGGCCCCGGCATGGTGGCCTGCGCGTTTTGGGGTAAGAACCGCGCCGACAAGGCGTCGCTTTCCGACCGCATCGCCCGCCGCGTGCGCGGCCAGTAGGCAAGCGCTGCGTCCGTAATCGCCCTCGACTCACAGCCCAAACGCTGGCACCGAGTATTCAACCTGGTAATAACACCCAACCCAAAAGGAAAGGTTTCATGGCAAACAAGCTCTCCGTCGCATTTATCGGCACCGGAATTATGGGTGCCCCCATTGCCGGCCACATTCTGGACGCTGGCTATCCCGTCACGGTCAACAACCGCACCAAGTCCAAGGCTGCAGCGCTCGTTGAGCGCGGTGCCGCCTGGGCCGATACGCCGGCCGATGCTGTGGCTAACGCCGATGTCGTCTTTACCATGGTGGGCTATCCCTCCGAGGTCGAGGAGCTCTACCTGGCGGGCGACGGTCTGCTCGCGTGCACTAAGCCCGGCGCGGTCCTGATCGACCTCACCACGAGCTCGCCCGAGCTCGCCCGTGACATTGCCGAGGCCGCCCAGGTTTCTGGTCGCATGGCGTTTGACTGCCCCGTCACCGGCGGCGAGTCGGGAGCTATCGCCGGCACGCTCACGGCTATCGTGGGCGCCACCGAGAACGACATCGCTCCGGTTCGCGATATCCTTTCCACCTTTGCGGCAACCATCTGCTGCTTCGACGGCGCCGGCAAGGGCCAGGCTGCCAAGCTCGCCAACCAGGTGTCGCTGGGCGCCTGCATGGTCGGCATGGCAGACGCCATGGCATTTGCCGAGCTGAGCGGCCTCGATCTGGAGAAGACCCGTCAGATGATCCTGGGCGGTACCGGCAAGTCCGGCGCCATGGAGAGCCTGGCTCCCAAGGCGCTCGACGGCGACTACAAGCCCGGCTTTATGGTCGAGCACTTCATCAAGGACCTGCGCTTGGCGCTCGCCTATGCCGACGACCGCGAGCTTGCGCTGCCCGGCGCCGACGTGGCCTTTACGCTCTACGACATGCTCGACGCCATCGGTGGTGCCAAGCTGGGCACCCAGGCCATCACGGTCCTCTATAAGGAGGAGGCCGACGCCATCGCCGCCGGTCTGGACTGGTCGCAGTATCGTCCCGAGGAGCATGGCGCTCACGAGGACGGCTGCGGTTGCGGCGAGCACGGCGACGACCATGAGTGCGGTTGCGGTCACCATCACGGCGAGGACCACGAGTGCTGCGGCGGTCACGGCCATGACGACGGCCATGAGTGCTGCTGCGGCCACCATCACGGGGAGTAGCGCCCATGAGCTGGACGTTCGTGGTACTAGCGCTGGTGCTCTTTCTCTTTGCGATCTACATTGGCTTTTTGTGCGGCCAGTGGGCCTGCGAAAAGCGCGTGATCACCAAGCGCGACTACTGGATTGCCAACTTTGCAGGAGCGGCGGCAGTCGTCCTGCTGACCTGGGTGTTCTCGCTGTTCCCGCTGGTGCAGTTTGCGCCGATCGGCTGGCTCGGCGGCTTTATCGCCGGTCTTAAGATGAGCTTTGGCGAGTCCGTCGGTCCGTGGCGCAAGCACGACGAGGTCTTTAACGTCAACAAGGCTCATCGCGCCGCCGCCGACGCGGGCGACGCTGAGGAACGCCGCCGTGCGCGTCGCAATGGCGCGGCCGACCGACAGCTCATCTCGGTCACCGATGACAGCAAGGGTGCTGGCAAGCACGCTAAGAAATAGTAAGAAGAGGTAACTATGGCAGAAAACAAAGACGAACAGCTCACCGACGAGGAGCTGGCACAGCTCCAGCTGGCAGAGGAGAACGAGAACGCCGTCGACCGCCTGGTCAAGGAGCTCGGCTGCCCTACGCGCCGCATCCGCCAGTTTGCCGCCCGCGTGCTGCACCTGCTTGCCGAGCGCGATCCGCAGCGCGTCGTGCCCTGCGTGCCCGCGCTGATCGAGGCGCTCGACCGCCCCGAGGCTCAGACCCGCTGGGAGGCCCTCGATGCCCTGACGGCGCTCGCCACTACCTGCCCCGAGCAGCTGGGCGATGCCTTTGAGGGCGCCGAGACTGCACTGTTCGACGAGATCTCCTCCACGCTGCGCTATGCCGCCTTCCGCCTGCTGTGCGTGTGGGGTGCCACGAGCGTCGAGCGTTCGCGCGAGGCTTGGCCCATCCTGGACGAGGCCATCCAGTGCTACCACGGCGACCTTGAGTATCGCGACATGCTCGGTTGCCTGTACGAGTTTTGCCAGGGCGAGATCGACGCCGAGGTTGCCGAGAAGCTCGCGCTGCGCCTTAAGTTCGACGCCGAGAACGGCAAGGGCAGCTATCTCAAGGCCCGTTCGAGCGAGATTTGCGAAATGCTTGTTAAACGTTTTGGCCTGGATCTCTCCA
Organism: Collinsella sp.; assembly: GCA_022713905.1. GTDB lineage: Bacteria > Actinomycetota > Coriobacteriia > Coriobacteriales > Coriobacteriaceae > Collinsella. The sequence goes on along the minus strand of JAIHTM010000038.1, from coordinate 8,458 downwards.
AAAAGAAGAAGCGTGCTAGCGTTAAAAAAGCTGACGACGCCGAAGACGAGGAGTAACAGATTATGGCGCACGATGTAGTCCTGATTCCCGGTGACGGTATCGGTCCCGAGATTACGCAGGCCATGCGCCGCGTGGTCGAGGCCGCCGGTGTCCAGATCAACTGGAACGTCCAGGAGGCCGGCGCCGGCGTCATGGGCGAGTTTGGCACGCCGCTGCCCCAGCACGTGCTCGATGCGGTCGCCCAGACCAAGGTTGCCATCAAGGGCCCCATCACCACGCCGGTCGGCACGGGTTTCCGCAGCGTCAACGTGGCCCTGCGCAAGCACTTCGACCTGTACGCCTGTGTGCGACCCTGCCTGTCGCAGCCGGGCGACGGCTCGCGCTTCCGCGACGTCGACCTGGTCATCGTGCGCGAGAACACCGAGGACCTCTACGCCGGCATCGAGTTCGATGAGGGCGCTGCCGAGGTCGAGGAGCTCTCGCAGCTCGTCGAGCGCTCGGGCCAGAAGACCTTCGCCGCCGATTCCGCGATCTCGATCAAGCCGATCTCTATCGCCAAGAGCCGCCGCATTGTGGAGTATGCCTTTGAGTATGCCCGCCGCTGCGGCCGCAAAAAGGTGACGGCCGTGCACAAGGCCAACATCATGAAGGCGACCGACGGCCTGTTCCTGCGCGTGGCGCGCGAGGTGGCCGCCAACTATTCCGATATCGAGTTCAACGACAAGATCGTCGACGCCACCTGCATGGGCCTGGTCCAGAACCCCAACGACTTCGATGTCCTGGTGCTGCCCAACCTGTACGGCGACATCGTGAGCGACCTGTGCGCCGGCCTGGTGGGCGGTCTGGGCATGGCCCCCGGCTCCAACATCGGTGCCGACTGCGCAATCTTTGAGGCTACGCATGGCTCCGCGCCCGATATCGCTGGCCAGGATATTGCCAACCCCACGGCCGAGATTCTGTCCGCTGCGATGATGCTCGACCACCTGGGCGAGAACGATGCGGCCAATCGTATCCGCGCTGCGGTGTCTGCCACGCTCGACGAGGGCGAGCAGGTTACCGGTGACGTGCGTCGTGCCCAGACCGGCTCCGTCGAGGGCGCCGTGGGCACGCAGGCCTTTGCCGATGCCGTTATCGCGCACCTGGCCTAAGGCATGCACGCTGCAAACGCCTAAATAGTACTTAAGTGTTTGCGTATAACCTAAGAATCAATACGCCCGGCGCTCTGTCGGGCGTATTCTATTGAAGACTATGTTTCCTAACAAGGAGTAACCGATATGGGTCTGATTCAAAAGAAGGACGAGAAGGACGAGATCGACGGCATTCAGATCATCGAGCGCGGCGAAGGCCCCGACGGTGACGAGGAGGAGAAGATCGATCTGGTCGCCGGTACGTCTGCCGAGCACATTGCTGCCGGTACGACGGCCGAGGAGGAGGACGCTCGCCTGGAGGCAAAGATCGCCGCGGACGCCGCCGACGAGAACCTCATGCCCGAGGAACAGGACGAGGACGACGACTCCGACGCGGACGACCATGCATCCAAGCACAAGAAGACGATGATTGCCGCCTTTGGTGTCGCTATCGTGATCGCTGCTGTGGTCGGCTTCTTTATCGGCAACGGTGGTTTTGGCGGCAAGGGCGTCGGCTCGGCGACCCTCACCGAGGACCAGCTCGATTCGACCGTGGCAAGCTACAGCTACAACGGCAAGAAGAGTGACATCACCGCGCGCGAGGCCATCGAGAGCCAGTACAGCCTCGATACCGTCAAGGATGGCGATGGCAACTACACCGCTCCCTCTGCCGACGTCATCCTGTCCTACGTGCGCAACAAGATCCTGCTGGACGCTGCCGAGGACGAGGGCATCACCGTCTCTTCTAAGGAAATGAAGAAGTACGCCGAGGATTCCATCGGCACCTCCGACTACAAGACCATGGCCACGCAGTATGGTGTGTCCAAGGATCAGGCTAAGCAGATCGTCCGTCAGTCCGCGACGCTGCAGAAGCTCTACAAGAAGAAGGTGGGCGATAGCTCCGCAAGCATGCCGACCGCCCCGACCGAGCCTGCTGACGGCAACGAGGAGACCGCGAGCAAGGACTACGCCGACTACATCATCAAACTTGCCGGCGACGAGTGGGATAGCGAAAAGGGCACCTGGAAGGACGCCGATAGCACCTACGCCAAGGCCTTTGCCGATGATGCCTTTACGACCGATAGCGCCACCTACAAGCAGGCCATGACCGCCTACTACACTGCTTATCAGCAGTATTCCTCGCAGGCTTCGAGCGCCAGCTCCAAGTGGACCGAGTATGCTAATGGCCTCTACGCCAAGGCCAACATCAGCATCTACGGCCTGTTTGCGTAAGGTTTGTCCGACCTTTCGAGTGCGAAGCTGAAATATCTGATGAAACCCCCTAGAACGGACATCGTTCTAGGGGGTTTTGCGTTGTAGAGCCATCTGTTGAGATTGGAAAGGTAGATTGTGTGATCGCGCAAGCGCTCCATCGCGTTTCCCCGATTCATATGGGAAAACAACTGCAAACGATTACAAGTAACCGGTGAACGGTCGAAAACTACCGTTCACCGATAATCTCAAAACTGGTTCTAACTGGTATTAAGTCAAAAAGACCAATTCACATATCTTCACAATGACCTGCAATTTTTCTACACGCTATTTTTAGCCCCCCTGCGTTGTTTAGACACAGGAAAAGATCCGATTTTTTGCCAAAGCATTTCGAAACGGTTTCAAAACCGCAGGTAGAAGTGTTAACGACCGGTAAACGGTCGATTTATCACCGTGAGCGGTGCAAAAACGTTTTACCGTATGAATCAACGAAAGCGACCTCTTCTGGGGTGATATAGTGACAACAACACGTCACGTGGTTACTACCAGTTTAGAAACCACTGGTCTTCAAAGAACGCTTTCTAAGAAGCTTTAAGGGCGAGTGCCCGCTGGCTTCCGAAAATCATCGGACTCAGATCGTACACACCTTCGGAAGGGAAATTTGAATGGTTGGCTTTATTCTTACCGGTCATGGACAGTTCGCACCCGGCCTTGCAAGCGCTATCGCTATGGTTGCCGGCGACCAGCCTGCTTTTACCGTCGTTCCTTTTGAGGGCGACCAGGCCGCATCCTACGGTGAGGATCTCCGCGCCGCTATTTCCGCCATGCGCGAGGAGTGCGATGGCGTGCTCGTCTTTACCGACTTGCTCGGTGGTACCCCGTTCAACCAGTCGATGATGATTGCTCAGGATGTCGACAACGTCGAGGTTCTGACTGGCACCAACCTTCCCATGGTTATTGAGCTTCTGTTCCTCCGCGGCAATGCCACGCTCGCCGAGCTTGGCGAGCAGGCCGTGACCGTTGGCCAGACGGGCATCACCGCCCAGACGGTCGCATCCGTTGCCGGCTCCGAGGAAGAGGATATCTTCGGCGACGAGGACGGCATCTAATGGCCGATTTCGGAGCCAACGTCCTGAGCTCCTCGGTCGCCCTTTTGGGCCTGCTTGTCATCATGGGCTTGATTTACACCATCTGGTCGCAAATCAACATGAAGAAGAAGCAGAAGTACTTCAAGGAGCTGCACACCGAGCTCAAGCCGGGTCAGGAGGTTCTTTTCGCCGGCGGTATCTACGGAACCGTCAAAGGCATCGAAGGCGAGAAGGTCCAGATCAAAGTCCGATCCGGAGCCGTCGTAGATGTTTCGCGTTACGCGATTCAGGAGATCAAGTAACTGTCGTCAGCAAATATCGAAAGGAAGCTGATCAACATGGCAGAACCCAACATTCTTCTTACCCGCATCGATAACCGACTGGTTCATGGTCAGGTTGCAACCCAGTGGAACTCCACCCTGGGCTCCAACCTCATCCTCGTCGCCAACGACGACGTGGCGTCCAACACCATGCGCCAGAACCTCATGAAGATGGCCGCTCCCGCCGGCGTCGCTACGCGTTTCTTCTCCCTGCAGAAGACCATCGACGTCATTGGCAAGGCGAGCCCGCGCCAGAAGATCTTCATCGTGGCCGAAACACCGGAAGACGTGCTTACGCTCGTCAAGGGCGGTGTGCCTATAAAGAAGGTAAACATCGGCAACATGCACATGTCGGAAGGAAAGCGCCAAGTCGCCACCTCCGTCGCAGTTAACGACGAGGATGTCGCTGCGTTTAAAGAGCTGCAGGAATTGGGGGTGGAGTTGGAGATCAGGCGCGTTCCGAGCACGCCTGTTGAGGACACGAGCAAGCTCTTCTCGTAATCCTCGTGATCCACGTTGTCAGGAGTGAAACCCTGACGTTCTGTACGTGATATCCAAAGTGCGTACATACATTTTGAAAGGAGGAGCAAGATGGAATACTCGATCATCCAGATCGCTCTGGTCTTCGTTGTTACGTTCATCGCGGCAATCGACCAGTTTGACTTCCTCGAGTCTCTCTATCAGCCCATCGTCACCGGCGCCGTCATCGGTCTTATCCTTGGCGACCTCAACACCGGTCTTCTCGTGGGTGGTACCTATCAGCTCATGACGATCGGCAACATGCCGATCGGAGGCGCTCAGCCGCCTAACGCCGTCATCGGCGGCATCATGGCAGCCATTCTCGCTATCGCCACGGGCCTCGAGCCCAACGCGGCAGTCGGCCTCGCCATTCCGTTCGCTCTGCTTGGCCAGCTTGGCGTTACCCTGGTCTTCACGCTTATGTCCCCGCTTATGTCCACGGCCGATAACATGGCTCACAACGCTGACACCAAGGGTATCGAGCGTCTGAACTACTTCGCCATGGCTCTGCTCGGCCTGATCTTCGCTGTCGTCGTCACCCTGTTCTTCATCGCTGGCGCTACCATCGGTCAGACCATCGCTTCCGCCATCCCGACCTGGCTGCAGACCGGTCTCTCCGCTGCAGGCGGCATGATGCGCTTCGTCGGCTTCGCCGTCCTGCTCAAGGTTATGATGAACCGCGATATGTGGGGCTTCTTCCTCATGGGCTTTGGCCTCGCGCTCATCACCGTTGCCAACGATCCTCTGGCAACCCCTGCCCTGCTCATCCTCGCTCTCATCGGCTTCGGCATCGCTTTCTGGGACTTCCAGCAGCAGACCGAGCTGAAGGGTGCAGCTGTTTCTGACGGAGGTGACTTCGAAGATGGCATCTAATGAGTATGTGATCCCGGAGCACTACGAGGATCTCGCTCCTGCTCCGCAGCTCGACCAGAAGACCCTCAACAAGATGGCTTGGCGCTCCTGCTTCCTGCAGGCCTCGTTCAACTACGAGCGTATGCAGGCCGCTGGCTGGCTCTACTCCATCATCCCTGGTCTGGAGAAGATCCACACCAACAAGAACGACCTCGCGGCTTCCATGAGCCACAACCTGGAGTTCTTCAATACCCACCCGTTCCTCGTCACCTTTGTTATGGGCATCGTGCTTTCGCTCGAGCAGAACAAGGTTGACATCCCCACGATCCGCGCCGTCCGCGTCGCCGCAATGGGCCCGCTCGGTGGTATCGGTGACGCCCTGTTCTGGCTGACGCTCGTGCCTATCACGGCCGGCATCACCTCCAACATGGCCATCAACGGCAACGCTGCTGCGCCGATCATCTTCCTGGTGATCTTCAACGCCGTCCAGTTCGCTCTGCGCTTCTGGCTCATGAACTGGTCCTACAAGCTTGGCACCAGCGCTATTGACGCTCTGACCGCCAACATGCAGGCCTTCACGCGTGCTGCTTCCATCATGGGCGTCTTCGTCGTCGGTTGCCTGGTCGTCACCATGGGTGGCACCCAGATCAACCTCCAGATCCCCAATGGCACCACCCGTGGTCTCTCCGCTACTACCGTGATCGTCTCCGAGAAGGAGGCCGAGAACTTCACCGGTATGGAGGGCATCGATACCGAGACCGCTGAGGCCGGTACCATCGCCATGACCGATAAGGACGGCAACGCCCTTACCGCCTCCGATGCTGACGGCAACGCTGTCGAGTGCGGCGTCACCGATCTGGGCAACGGCATGGAGTCCGTGACCTACGGCACCGTTACCGAGGATCCGGTCAACTTCTCTGTTGCCGACACCCTCAACACCATCGTCCCGAAGCTCGTCCCGCTTATGCTTACGCTGCTGCTTTACTACATGTTCGCTAAGCACAGCTGGACCCCGACCAAGGGCATTCTGCTGCTCTTCGTCCTCGGCATCCTGGGCGCTGGCCCGCTTGGTCTCTGGCCGAGCATCTGGTAAGGCTCTAGCTTGAGGGGTGTGTCCCTACGCGGCTCACACCCCGACCCCTTAAGCCATGTGTATGTTAAAAGCCGCGTGCTCGAAAGAGCGCGCGGCTTTTGTTTTCTTGTTGATTCGGGTGTGGCAGACAGATAATGCTAAACACCCAAGGTAGTAGCCGAGTTTGAGAAAATGGGAGGATAGGATGGCGATCGGAGCGCGTAAGCAACCGCTGTACGATCAGCTGGTCGATATTCTGACCGAAAAGATCGACCATGAATATCGCGCCGGTGACATGATTCCTTCCGAGCGCGAACTATCGGAGCGCTATGGTCTCTCGCGCACTACGGTACGCCTGGCTCTGCAGGAACTGGAGCGTTTAGGATTGGTGGTTCGGCAGCACGGTCGCGGTACCTTTGTGACCGACCGTTCGGCAAAGGCAACCAATCTTATGCAGTCCTACAGCTTTACCGAGCAGATGCGCGCGATGGGTCGCGACCCCGAGACCACGATTCTCGAGTTTTGCGAGATGGAGGCCGATAAGAATCTGGCCGAGCATATGGGATTGCGTATCGGCGATCGCATTTTTAAGCTCAAGCGCCTTCGTTCTGCCGACAACATGCCCATGATGGTCGAACGCAGCTATCTACCAGTTCGTCAATTTTTGTCCCTAAAGCGACCGCTGCTGGAGCGTAAGCCGCTTTACGATGTGATTGAGCAAGACTTTCAGCAAAAGATACGCGTGGCCGAAGAGGAGTTCTATGCGAGCATAGCCCGTCCCACCGACGCTCACCTTTTGGGAATTGTCGAGGGCTCGCCTGTGCTCGATTTGGTCAGGACTACGTATAACGAGTCAAACGAGGTTGTGGAGTATACACTCTCGGTTGCTCGTGCCGATCAGTTTAAATACAAGGTTTACCACCAGCGTAGCGACTAGTGTTCGCATCGTTTCCATATGATGATTCTTTGCATTTAACTGGTTACTACCAGATAACCAACTGAAGTGTATAATTGCACGTCAGAGGATTACTTCTAGAGAGAGGTATTAGAAATGTTCGAGAAGAGTGTCGAGGAGCTCACCGAGCTCGGCGCCCAGATCACCACGGCCGAGATTGCCCAGCAGCCCGAGCTTTGGCGTGATACGCTCAACATCTACCGCGAGAACAAGGAGGCCATCGAGGCCTTCCTGGCCGAGGCTCGCGCCATGGGCGAGGGCCGTCTGTCCGTTGTCTTCACTGGTGCCGGTACTTCTGACTACGTGGGCGATACCTGCGCTCCGTACCTGCGTCACGCCGGCAACACTGATCTCTACGACTTTAAGCCCATCGCCACGACCGACATCGTGAGCGCTCCGCGTGACTTCCTGCGCGCCGAGGATCCCACGCTCGTGGTTTCCTTCGCCCGTTCCGGCAACAGCCCTGAGAGCCTTGCCGCTGTCGCTGTCGCCAAGGAGCTCGTCCACAACGTCAAGTTCCTCAACATCACCTGCGCTCCCGAGGGCAAGCTGGCTGTCGAGTCCGCCGATGATCCCAACGCGCTGACGCTGCTCATCCCGCGCGCCAACGACAAGGGCTTCGCCATGACCGGTTCTTACACCTGCATGACCCTGCTCTCGACCCTCATCTTCGACGAGGCTTCCGATGAGCAGAAGGCCGAGTGGGTTGAGACTATCGCCAAGATGGGCGAAGAGGTCATCTCCCGCGAGCCCGAGATCGCCGATTACCTGGCTGGCGACTTCAACCGCGTGACCTATCTGGGCTCCGGCTCCTTCGGTGGTCTTGCCCAGGAGAGCCAGCTCAAGATCCTCGAGCTCGCTCACGGCCTGGTTGCCACCTCTTACGACACCTCCATGGGCTATCGTCACGGACCCAAGTCCTTCGTCGACGACAAGACCCTCGTGTTTGTGTTCGTCAACAACGACGCCTACACCCGTCAGTACGATATCGACATCCTCAACGAGATCGGTGGCGACGATATCGCTCAGCACACCGTCGCCGTTCAGCAGGATGGCGCTACCGTCTATGAGGGCGAGTCCTTCACCTTCAAGGGCTACGAGGCGCTCCCCGAGGGCTACCTTGCTCTGCCGTTCGTGATGTTTGCCCAGGCCATCAGCCTGCTCAACTCCGTGCGCGTGGGCAACACGCCCGACACACCGAGCCCCACCGGCACGGTCAACCGCGTGGTCAAGGGCGTGACGATTCACCCCTTCACCGCTTAATCGCGTCCCCCTGTAAGGGCGCCCGTCCGCTCATAACGGCGGGCGGGCGC